>JBMOHO010000047.1:0-15791 GCA_049317805.1 Saprospiraceae bacterium | reverse complement strand
CCAAAGGTCGGTTATGGGGGCATCGCTCGCAAGATGTAGTTGCTCGGACGGTTACAAGTAGCTTGGTAACGTGAGCATGGGCTACGTGGACGCGCAAAGTCGGCTATGTGCGACCATGCAGAGTTACCTACATCTTATGTATTTGACTCGCTCTTAATTATTTGCGCGATAATCGGTGTGATTGCGGGTATCTTATTTCTGACTACATCCCATACGATTGCATAGTTAATCCCAATGTAGTCGTGGATGAGTTTGTCTCTCATTCCGGCTATATTTCGCCAAGGAACATCTCCCCATTGTTCTTTAATATCTGCTGGTATCTTTTTGGTTGCTTCGCCAATAATTTCTAAACTGCGAACTATCGCACGTTTTAGCACCTCGTTGTCTATCAAGTCATCCTTGGTCATATCTGGCGATATGCTGCTATTGATAAACTCACATTCGTCATAAATATGTCTAAGGTACTCAATTGGCAATTTGGACATACTCAACGGCATTTAATATGTGAGGACCTATGTATGGGCTTAAGCCACCCGCTGTCACAACCTCCACTTTGTATCCCTTAAAAATTTTATCCAGAAGGTCACAAACAGCCATAAAATTGTCAAAAGTCTCTTTATCTTGTTGAAAGTCAACAAGGATATCTATGTCACTCCCCGTCTTTTGCTCCTGTCTTGAGTAAGAACCGAACAAGCCAATTTTGCTAATTCCGTGTTGGCGTATAAGCAACCGATTTGATGAAATTTCATCTTTTATGTGCTTTTTTGTAAGCATAATGCCAAATTTTCACCAAAAATACGAGTTTTTTCTTAAACTGCATGCTTTTTAGCGTTTCTCTTTCTGGATGGCAGATTCTCGGAGGTGCTGTGTGTTATTTCTATTTATTCCTGTAGGTAACGGTTCGCATATACGCAGGCTGCCCCCTTAGGGCAGCTTGACGTATATGCTGTGTTGGCAGCTGGTTTTTCTATATTCTTTTTCATATTGATTTTAATTTTGAATCTCAATATCCCTTATGATTACTACACCATCCGAACTTAATGTCATTATTCTTTTTTCATCTTCTGAAAATGCCACAAAGGTTACCTTCTTTGTCTTATTGTCTTTAATCTTGTCACCGTGTCCAGTGAAAGAATCAATTATTTCACCTGTGTTTGTTTTTGCGATATGAACCACGTTAGATTCCTGATGACCGTATCCACCTAATGTTAAGGGCTCATATCCTTGTTCTGACAGTGCCAAGAAATTCCCAGTTGGACTAAAGCAAAGAAAGTTTTTGTCTTTGATTTCTTTCCATTTATTATATAAATGATAGATATTGTTTTTTGACTTGAAAATATTAATTTTTAGTTCAGCTTCTGATGTCTTATTCTCAAATAGTTCATCATCTGCAAACAGGATATAAGTGTCAGGTGTACTATCATATGTTGCAAAATACCCTGTTTTAGAAAATCCACAAACCCAAGATGCGTATCTTGGGTATCTGTTCAAATATGTGTCGGTGACGATAAGTTTCGAGTTCGTTTCATCAAAATCAATTTTAAAGAGGTGAATTAATCCATTAGATGAGGGTTTTCCCACGTACCCAAAATATTTGTTATCATAGCTAAAAGCAGAATAATTATAATATGCTAAATCTTCTGGGAACAAAACCTCAGTAGAAACATTTGTGCCTACAATTCCAATTTCTGTATATTTCTCTACTTTGACCACAGTATGTGAATTAATTTTGTTATAATCTTCAATACCTAATTCATCAAATTTCCCTTTGTAGGCATTAAATATCTGCTGTCTATTTTTATCAACCCCAATCTTTGCTTGCTCTCTTTCTTTTTCTTGAAGGGGAAAGCTCGGTTCATCTAAGTCTTTTCTATACTTTGAAACTTCATGTACAGTTATTTCCTTTCCATTGAGTTTGTTGAAATATCTTGTCTTGGATGCAACTTGTGCATATAGCTTGCCATCAGGACTCACAAATCGGTAGTGGTGGTAGTTTGGCGGGGTAATATCTTGAAATGTTTTAGGGTCGAAGATTTTTACAGCTCTTGTGCCATCTTGTTCTACTATAAGACTTCCATCGTTTCGGAATGCTAAAAAATTACCAGAAATAAATTTGACTGTTTCGTTCTTCTCTATGTCGTACCAAGTATATTTATTGCTTTCATCTTGTAAGACCAAAAACTGTCCGTTGGGTGAAAGGTAAGACTCCTTGTATTTATGCTCATCTATTGGAATTTCCGATAATTCATATTTTCGAGTTTGTGTATTAAAAACAGAGAAGTAAATAGTGCTTGTCCGATGTGAAACAATTTTGTTTAAATTTTGTGAATAAGATTCCATTGCGCCAATAAATGCGTCTCTTACTTCTAAATTTATTGGGTTGAAAACGATTTGGTTTGAGGATAAAGCATACCCTTTCTTAAACTTGTAGTCTTTGGCATCCTTGAATAGCGAATGCTGAACTTTAAGCTCATCAATAAGAATTCTCGAACAGGTTTTTAAATCAAAAGCATTCAAGTAATTTGTGTTTGATACATATTTCTCTTTGCCTGAGTACCAAATAATTTGATGTTCCTTAATTAAGTCGGAATTAAGAATTTCTATTTGTTCAAGAATTGGTTTCTTGAAATTAGTTGTCCGATAAAGAAAATACTTGCCATCTGATTTAATTATGAAATAAGGAATACCGTTTACTGTTATTAGCTCAACCGAATCTTCATTTTCAATGGTAAATTGATTGTTTCCTGAAAATATCTGTTTTTTGTTTTGATGATTTACGAGTAACATAGGGAAATGATACTCGTTTATTGTCAAAGTTGGTGTTTTGTCTATTAATAATTCAACCTTTTTTGAACTGAACAACGACAAAGAAAATTCGTTTCTTTCAATTGCGTATGGTGTAGCAGTCCAATTTGATTGTTGTTTTCTGAAAGTTATCCCGTTAAAATCCCTTTTTACTTCTTGTTGAATTATGAAAACCCCGTCAATAGTTGGGTAGATTCTGTGTGAAGTATAGGATTCTGATATTCGTTGCGATTCAGAAAATGAATGATAATAGTAGGTTTTGTTTTCAGGAATTGAGAAGATTATGTTGTCTTTAATCTCTTCAACTTTTTTGTTTAAATCTGTTAGTTCGATTTTCGATTTTAGGTCGTGCCCAATGTGTATGAGGTTTTCGGTTTGTAGATTTAATTCTAATGGTGGCTCAATCTTTATGGAATAGTCTGAGAGGCATTTCGTGCAGATCAATCCGTTGCTCTCAACATTGAACACATTTCCTGATTTGTCAATAGCATTATTGGGTAACTTAGGAATTTCAATTCCATTATGAAGGTCATAAATGTTTGAAATTTTCAGCGTTTCAACAAAGTTGATGAAAATGCTTTGGGAAGAATCATCTATGAAGAAATCACTAAATCCACCATATTTTTTCAGCTCTGTAAAATAGCTGTTTCTGTCTTGTGCTAATTCAAAACAATGTATAGTTTTAGATTTTATGTTATAAAGCCAGGTCTTATTTGTTTCAGGCAATATTTTTATTTCCTGATATTCGTTAAGCAATTCGCCAACCATCGAAAAGGTTTCTGTATTATAAATTCCGAGGTTTGTAATTCCGTTTGTAGAACTGCCCACCTTAGTGATAAATAGAAAATCTGTTTTATTTATTTTGCGAATTTCTGTCGGGCTATAATGATTCTCAGTGAGCAAGATTTTCTTTTTCTCATCAAAAAGCAGTAACCTGTCTTTCATTAGAAAGAATGAATATTCTGTATCGTCAAATACAAATGCTTTTTTGAATTCACTAGAACCAAGTCTAAGAGCTTCCTTTATCTCAATTTCTTGTTGAAATTCTTCGTTGTTAAATCTGCACTTGGCAACGAGTTTACCTATTGAGTTAAGGCTGGTTAGTAAAGTGGGAGATTTAGAATTAGTCTCTACTGATTTTACAGCTTTGTCCTGGTCGTATAGGTCAATCCTTAGATTATCTACTACTGACAGAATTTGAAATTGGCTGTTTCTGTATCCAATGCTTGGAAATATTCTGAATGGTTTTTTCATTTCTGTCTTTTGTCTTTTTTCTTTCTGCTTGCCGCTAACTACTGCTTTCCCGCACCTAAAGGATATCCCCAAACCTGCACTACGCATTTACCCCCATTTTCAGCACGTATCCCGCACTTCGTGATTTACTTATCCTTCAGTTGCGGGAAAACCGGCTATGTCTGTTGGTCAACTTCTCCCGTGCATCATCTTGAGGGGTGTCGCCGCTGGCAAGTAGGCGAACCGCCTCCTGCATGCACCCGACAAAAGTACACGGAAGAAAATACATATCCAAGCAAGGTGTAAAAATGCGTACGACCCTGTGCAGGCTCCGGCCCTGGGTGGTGGATAGGAACGGACATAGGTAAATATGCCCATGTTAATGGTATCGGTGCGGCGAACACCGGGCAGCAAACATCACCAATACCGCCCAAACCAGCCACCGGTTTCCCTGATTTGTTTGGCTTGCAGGACGAGTGCGGCCACTTGTTCGGGGCTGCGGTTGGTGGTGTCTATGACCAGATCGAACAATTGCAGGTTGGTGCAGTCGGCACCGTATTTTACCCAGAAGCGTTCATTTTCGCTTTGTTTGCGGGCGCGGAGTTTGGCTAAGGCTTCTTCGGCCGTTTCGTAGGTTTCGCTTTTGCGGTCGGGGTCATGGAGGATGCGGCGGGCGGATTCAGACGGATCGGTTTGCAGGTATATTTTGAGCGACATGGGCAGGAAAAACCAGGCCAGGCGGCTGTCGACCACATAACCGTTCGGGTCATGCCCGAGGTCTTTGAAAATGCCGTCGATGCGCTCGTCGATGCTGGGGTCGGTGTCGGCACGGCGGTTCATTTCCAGGGTATCGAGCCCCATTTCCTGTGCCAATTGCCGTTGTATTTGACCGGTTGACACGTAAGCGAACCCGGTGGCGGCGCACAACAATTTGGACACCACGCTTTTGCCGCTGCCCAGATCGCCCGTTATGGTTATTTTATTCATGTATAAGGGGTGTGGGAGGTGGGGTTGAGAAGTGGGGGGCAAATATACGGAGGTCTGGCTTGGTTGAAAGCGTAAAAGCGCATTAACAAGTTTATAAATAGTAAACAAGGTTTTAAGTTTTACTATTTTTTAAAAATTTTATAAACAGCATTTTATGTGAAATTAAATGATTGTTAAGCCATTCGTGTGCTGTTTACCATCACGAAACAACCCCATACCTTTGTTTGGCATTTAGCAAGCAAAAACCAGGTGGCATGCACAATAAAGTGGTGTTCGAAATCGGCGAACGCATCCGGGCGTTGCGCCAGGAGCAAAAAATGAACCTGCAAGTATTGGGGGATCGTGCGGGCGTGACCAAAGGTTTGATTTCGAGAATTGAAAACGGGCGCACCATTCCGTCGCTGCCGGTGCTCATCAACCTCATTCACGCCCTGGGCGCCGAGGTGCCTGTTTTTTTTAAAGACATTGGAAAAAACGGTGGAGACGAGCAGGTGCTCATCATTCGGAACAATGCCCTGCAACCACAAGTGCGGGAAGACGCTCAGGGTTTTACGTATTTTCCGATCATCCGCGAACAACTGGGCGAGCTGGCCATACAGGTCGTCCTGTTGCGCCTCGATCCGGGTTCGGAACGGGAGCGGGTGGTGACCGACGGGTACGAGTTCAAGTACATCCTCGAAGGCGCTTGCACCTACGAGATTGGCGATCAAACATATGAGTTGTACACCGGCGATTCTATTTACTTCAACGCACGGCTGCCGCATGTGCCCATTAACCGGGGTGAAGTGCCCTGCACATTGCTTGTCGTCTATTTTTTACAACAACTCAATTGAACAACCATGCATTTGCGCATCCTGTTGCCGATGTTTGTTGCATTCTTCCTGACTGTCCGCGCATCGGCCCAAACCGGCGGCGTCACCGGCCTGGTTGCCGACGAACAGGGTCCGCTGCCGGCAGCTACGGTTCGCCTGGAAAGCGGCGCGCGGGGCGTTTTTACCGACCTCAACGGGTTGTTCTCCCTCACGGGCTTGCCTGAAGGCAGGGTGGTGCTGCTGATTCAATACCTGGGTTTCGCCGATTCGCGTGTGGAAGTCGACGTGGTCGCCAATACCACGGTAGCCCTGGGCCGCATTGAACTGAAGCCCGACAACCTGCTGCAGGAAGTGGTGGTGACAGACGACATTGGCGGCAAGGAGGTAAAAGCCCTCAACATTACCCGCTTGTCGACGCGGCAGGTGAGCGTGCTGGCCGCGGAAGGCGTGGGCAAGCTGCCCGACCGCAATGCTGCCGAGGCCGTGCAACGCCTGGCGGGTGTGGTGATGGAGCGCGACCACGGCGAGGGCCGGTATGTGTCGTTTCGGGGTACGCCGGCCGACTGGAGTTCGGCCACCATCAACGGTGACCGCATGCCGGTGGCCGACGAAGAAAACCGCACCCGTGCCCTGAATTTCGACATATTGCCCACCAGTCTGATTGAATACGTGGTGGTTTCCAGGGCCTTGACCCCCGATATTGAAGGCGATGCCATAGGCGGCAGCGCCAATTTCATGACCCGCTCGGCACCGAGCAAACGGGTTTTTAACGCTTCTTTTGCCTACGGGCACAATTTCAAGGCCGACAAACCGGTGTACAACGCTTCCGCCCTCTGGGGCGACCGCAGCAAAAACGGCCGATTCGGCTACTTGCTTGGCACCTCGCTGTACGCCCGCAACTGGGGCACCGACAACTACCAGATTTTTTACGGCACCAACTACGACCACTCCCTGAGCCGCCTCGAACTGCGCGCGTACAACGGACGCCGCACCACCCTTGGTGCCAATGCAGCGGTGGAATACGCTTTTTCGCCCGGACATAAAATCCACCTCAAAGGCTTGTACGGTCAAATGGACGACAACGAGTACAACCGCAAAATGATTTTTGCCTACAATCCGGGCATCGGCCAGTCCATCAAGGTGCAGAACATCCACAACATCCTGAGCACCCGTTTTGCCGGAGGCGAATTGGGTGGGCGCCACCAGGTGTCGGCTCGTTGGCAGCTTGACTGGAAGGTGGCCACCTACCACAACCGATTCCAGTACGGCAACGTGCCGTTTGACAACAAAAACGACTCGCGCAACGGCTACTACGTCATTGAGTTTGAAAAACAGGTGTACTATACCGACTTTTTATACCTCGATGAGCAAGGCAATCCCACAGACGAGGTCAACGCGTCGGTGCGCTACAAATTATTGGACATCGATTCGCCGGTGGCGGGGTACGGCGACCATTATGACAACATACAGCCCACGTGGAACAACATCATTCCCGTGGTGCCCACCGACACCTTGTTTCAGTTTGTGAAAATGTTTACGGAAACCAACAATACCCGCGAAAGCGATCCGGTGGCGGCGCAGGTGGACGTGGCGTTCAAATCGACCAACCAGCTCACCTGGCGCGTGGGCGGCAAGTACCGCTACAAGTTTGGCGAACGGCGCGTGGGGCTCGAAGTGTGGGAGCGTTCGCCCGCTTATCCGCAAGCCATTGTGTACGACGAATACCGGCCGGAGCCCATCGACAGGCCTTTTTTACCGGAAATAGGGGAGCCGTATGCCAATAAACTGGCGCCGTTTTTTACAGACGAAACCATCGCGGATTTTTACAACCAAAACGAATACCGGCTCCGGTATTTGCCCTTCGGCATCAACACACCTTATTACAACCAATTTGTAGGCTCCTCTTACCAATACACCGAAAGCGTGGCGGCGGGGTATGGCATGGCCGATTTCCAACTCAACGACCGGTTCAGCGGCAATGCGGGTTTACGGGCCGAATGGACATCGCCCAGGGTCCAGGCCGATTCGGTGGTGGAAGACATTCAGAACAACACGCGTTACCTCGTATCGCGTTCATCGGGTAAAAACTACTGGGCGGTGTTGCCGATGGTGAATTTGCGGTACGCGCTGTCGGAGCGCCAGGTGCTGCGTTTTGCGGCTACGCGGTCATTCCGCAGGCCTAATTTCAACGAAATCAAACCCGGACAACCCAGCATTGATTACACCAACTTCGAGCTGATTTTGGGCAATCCGGAGCTGAAACCGTCCTATTCGTGGAATATTGACGCGGCTTACGAGCACTACATCGGGGGCACGGGCATGTGGAGTGCCGGTGTCTATTACAAATATGTGACCGACCACATTTACACCGCTTTTGAAAGTTCAAGCGCCGACAACGGCGGGGTGTCCAACGAGTTTCAGGTGCCGGGTGGTGTTATTGCCAAAAAATACCAAAATGCGCCTACGGCTTTTGCGGCGGGCCTGGAGGTTTCATACCAAAGCAAATTCGGTTTTCTGCCCGGTTTCTGGCGGCACTTTGGGTTCAACGGCAATTACACCCGCACGTTTTCCGAAATGAACATACCGGCCCGAACGGATCCACAGCCATTGCCCCGGCAGTCGAAACACTTGGCCAATGCGGCGCTTTTTTTTGAAAACACGCGGGTCACAGCGCGCTTAGCCCTCAATTACAAGGCCCCTTATCTGCTGGAGTTAAACCTGTTTGCCGTGACAGACCCTGTGACGGGCAGTGTGGACATCATCCACCAGAACAACGATTACGACACCTACGTGGGCAAAAACATCAGCCTCGACGCGGCAGCTACTGTAAAGCTCCACGGACCCTGGTCGGTGTTTGCAGAGGCCAATAACCTCACCAACACACCTTTGGTGATCTACCGAGGCCGCCGCGAACGCCCGCTGAAAACCGAGTATTACGGCATCCGTTGTCAGGCAGGCTTCAAATTTACCCTTTGACCATTTATTCAACCACCCACCATACACTTCAAGATCATGAAACAACTTTTCTTTTCCCTGCTGGCCATCCTGACGCTTGCCCAAGCTTATGGCCAAACCACCAAAGAGCCAAAAGTGCTCTTCATTGGAATTGACGGCGTACGTTCCGACGCCCTCGTACAAGCCTCCACACCGAACATGGACTCCCTGTTCAGCAAAGGGTTGTACACGTTTGATTCGTGGCACCTTGGCATCACGGTGTCTGGCCCATCCTGGTCTACCATGTTGACCGGCGTGTGGGAGCAAAAGCACAAGATTACCAACAACAACTACACCAACGCAAACTACAACGAGTATCCGTATTTTTTCAAACGCGTGAAAGAATACCGCCCCACTGCCAAATGCGTGCAGATCATCACCTGGAACCCCATGGGCACCACCGACAACCAGGGCGGGTATGTGTTCAACTCGGGCCTCGACCTGTCTATTGACGCAGGCAACCTGGGTCAGGGCTTAGTGACCGCTGCGGCTAAAATCCAGCTGTTGGATCCGGAACTCGACGTGCTGTTCCTGCACTACGACGAACCAGACGCTACGGGCCACAGCTCCGGATTTACCGGTGGCAACCCGCAATACATCAACGCCATCCAGCAAGTCGACAAAGAAATCGGAGAAGTAGTAGCTGCCCTGCGCGCCCGCGCCACGTACGACCAGGAAGACTGGCTCATTCTGGGCACCACAGACCACGGCGGTACGGGTACCGGACACGGCGGAAATTCCAACATCGAGCGCGAAATCTGGTGGTATGCATCGGGTGAGTCTGTGCCCAAAATGGAAATCACCGGCACCGACCCGGGAAGCTATCAGATGCCTTCAAACCCGGTAAACCCGGACAAATTGGCCAACACGCCGGTTTTGGCCGACATTGCCGTGACCGCCATGGCGCACTTGCTCAAGGGCACGGTAGAGGCCGATGTGTTCATTCCACAATGGAAACTCGACGGCAAATCGTGGCTGAGCAAATCCACGTTTGTGGAAGACAACGGCAGCAACTGGCAAGACGCCAACCTGTTCGAAGTGTACCCCAACCCCAACGACGGCCAGTTCACCGCGCAACTGAAATCGCCTGCCACCGGCGACGCCGCTCGCCTGACCATCACCACCGCCACCGGCCAAATTGCGCAACAGCAGAAAATCGCTGCTGGCAGCGAGCAGATTTCAGTAGACATCTCCAGCCTCCAGGGCGGTATCTATTTCCTCAACGTGCTGGATGGCACCCAAACGCTTACCCGGCGCATCATCAAGCACTAATACGATTGTTGCGACCTGTGGTGTTGTTTATGCAGCGCCACAGGCCGCCATATTTTGCATTACCCAAACGCATAAACACACAACCACTATGAAACATTTTCTCCTTTTTCTCCTGTTTTTGGGCAATACTGCTTTGTATAGCCAGTTGGAATTCACCTCCGTAAAATTCGGAACCAACAGCGACTACATTTCGACCACCTGGAACCCCGCGTTTGGGGCCGCGCAGGATTTTTCCATCGAATTTGCCATGCGCAGCAACGGGTGGGTCAGCGATCCGTCCATTGTATCAGACAAAGACTGGAATTCGGGCAAAAACGCCGGTTTCAACATTGCGCTTGCCAGCAACGGGCAGGGCATCGACGTGAACGTGGCCGACGGTACCAACAGGGCCGATCTGGAAGCCGGCGCTGTCAACGATGGCCAGTGGCACCACATCCTCGTTACGTTTGACCGCGATGGGCTGTTGACGCTTTACATCGACAACCAGTTGGCACAAAGCACGTCCTTGGCCAGCGTGGGCAACATTGATTCGCCGTTCAATTTCAACATTGGACAAGACGGCACAGGCACGTATTCGGAGGCCGCTACCTGCGAAGTGGTGAACCTCCGCGTTTGGAACCGCGTCATGACCCCGGCTGAACTGTCGGGCGTAACCTGCACGTTTGTGGATGCGGGTTTTCCGTATATCCTGAACCTCACCCACTACTGGCCCATGGTAGAAGGCACGGGTACTACCGTGGCCGACGAGATTGGCGGCAACAACGGTACCTTTGTGGGCAATACCCAGTGGTCTTCGGGCAACGTACCGGTACTTGAAGTCAACTACGACTATTCGGTGGCCAGTTCAATCGTAACGTTTGAAAACCGGTGCGTGGACGCCAGCTACTACCTGTGGGATTTTGGCGACGGCAACACCAGCAACGCCTTTGAGCCTTCGCACACCTACCTGAATCCGGGCACTTATGAGGTGAAACTGAAGGCCGGCAACGCCTGCCAGGAAATCATTTTTGTGCAAAACATCACGATCAGCAGCGTGGGCAACCTTGATCCGTTTACGGCGGCTGAATTGTGCAGCACGGGCCGTTTGGACTACATTGCCACGACTTTTGATCCGCAATTTGGCATAAACCAGGATTTTACGGTTGAATTTCGCATGCGTTCGTTTGGTTGGGACGGCGATCCGGCCATTGTGTCGGACAAAGACTGGGACAGCGGCGGCAACGCCGGTTTTGTCATTGCACTCAACGGCAATTCCATCAAGGTAAACGTAGGCAGCGGCGGCCCTCGCACCGATGTGAACGGCAGCAAACCCCTCGACGACGGCCAGTGGCACCACGTGCTGGCTTCGTTTGACCGCGATGGTGATTTGTCGCTTTGGTTCGACGGCAAATTGGAAGGCGCCAAAAGCATGGCTGCCGTGTTGGATATCAACAGCCCTTTTACACTGAACATTGGACAAGACGGCACGGGTGCCTACTCGGAGTCGTACTCCCTGTTCGGTTGCACGGCCGAAATTTCCGAACTGCGCGTGTGGAACAAGGTGCTTGCTCCGGCAGACGTGCCTCAGTGCGACACCCTGAGCAACAGCGATCCGCTGTGGAACGACCTGCTGCACTACTGGAAATTGAACGAAGGCGCAGATACCATCGCCTACGATTCCAAAGGCAATGCCGACGGCAATTGGGTCAATCAGGAGTCGTGGACCAACGGCAACCTGTTTCCGGCGCCCGGTGCCAATTTTGAGGAAAACATCCTGTTGTCCACCGTTGAATTTGTAAACCTGTCTACTCCGGGTACATATGCCTGGGATTTCGGAGACGGCGAAACCAGCAACCTCGAAAACCCTTCACACACCTACCTGGCCACTGGCGCGTACAATGTGGTGTTGATTGTATCCAACGCCTGCGCCGCCGACACCCTGGTTCGGGTGGTTCAAGTCAACGAATTAAACACCAATTTGCTCACTGCGCTTGATTTTGACGGCCAAAACGACTTTGTACAGCTCAACAACGACCTCAATTTTGGCACTACGGGCGATTTTACCCTTGAGCTTTTTGTCCGCTCCAATGGCTGGACAAGCGACCCGGCCATTTTGTCGAACAAGGACTGGAATGGTGGATCCAACAAGGGTTTTGTGGTAGCAGGCCGCGGCGACGGCACCACCTGGAAATTCAACATCGGCGACGGCAGCAACCGCATCGACATCAACGGTGACACCATCAACGACGGCAACTGGCACCACATCGCCGTCACGTTTGACCGCGATGGCGCTAAAAAACTATACCAGGACGGCCGTCTTTTGGCCACCAACAACACCGCTTTTCCGGGCAACGTGAACAGCGCGCTTGCTTTAGGCATTGGGCAGGACGGCACCCTGAACTACAGCGAGTGGTTCAAAGGTCAGGTGGCCGACGTGCGCATCTGGAACGTGGCGCTTGACTCCCTGACGCTGGCGCAAAACCTGTGCGAGGTGACGCCTGATCACCCGTTTTACGCCAATTTGCTGCACTACTGGAAGGGCAACGAAGGCCAGGGTGTAGCCGTTGGCGACAGCAAAGGCACCCTCACCGGCGTGTACAACGGCGTGTGGAATGTGAGCCTGAACAACCTGCCCGGATGCGACGCAGGCATCCCGACCAACAGCCTTGGTGCCGGCAACGCGCTGGATTTTGACGGGTTTGACGACCACGTCAGCGTACCCAAAAACCCGATTCTTGAAATTGCCCAAAACATTACCTGCGAAGGATGGGTGTATGCCCGCAGCCTGCAACAGTGGGAATCGTTCCTGAACTATTGCCAGGACAACGGCTCCAACGAGTCGGGTTTTGATTTTGCTTATGTGGATGGCGCCCTGCGCTTCCGCCTTACAACCGTGGACATGAGCGGCAACGACTGGAACGACAACCCGGGTTTTGACATTCCGCTCAACGAGTGGGTACACGTGGCGGGCACGTATGACGGCACGGTCATCAAAATGTACGTGAACGGCCAGTTGGCTCAGCAGGAAAACAAAACCGGCTTGATCGACTGGGAATTCAAGCCCG
The DNA here is from genome assembly GCA_049317805.1 of Saprospiraceae bacterium. Lineage (GTDB taxonomy): Bacteria > Bacteroidota > Bacteroidia > Chitinophagales > Saprospiraceae > M3007. The sequence continues at coordinate 2,644 of JBMOHO010000047.1, read as the reverse complement.
TTGAAATGCGCATTGGTGGATACATCGACGACAATGAGTTGTACTACTGGGATGGTCGGGTAGACGAAGTGCGCGTGTGGAATGTAGCCCGCACCGAAGACCAGATTCGCCAGGGCATGTGCCGCCGATTGACCGGCCAGGAAAACGGCCTGGTTTCGTATTACCGCCTTGATGAGCGCGTTGGTACCACTGTCTACGACCTTTCCCCTAATTTGTTCCATGGTGAAATGGGCGACATGGCACCGGCGCAGGACCGTGTTGTTTCCGGCGCGGGCATTGGCGACACCAGTGTATACGTGTACAGTGCGGACCTGAGCAACTCCACCCTGGGGTACAGCGCAGCGGGCCAATCGGCTATTTCGGTGTCGGGCATCAGTGGTCCGGCCGCCGGCATGCAACTGTACGCAGTGAGCGGCGCGCCCGCCAACAGCAGCAGCCTCGACCTTGTACCCGGCACGGCTGTGCATTATGGCATTGTGCCTGCGCGTGCTGCCGGCGTCAACTACAATTTGCAGTGGACTTATGGCGGCAATGCAAACGCGGAAGCGCAGGAAAACGCATTGTTCCTGGCTACCCGCAAAAACGCAGAAGGTACATTGTGGACGAATGCGGTGGCCGATTTGAATACTGCGCTGAACAACCTGACCAAAGATGCGCTTAGCGGCCGCAAAGAAGTAGTGTTGGCCCTTGCCGACCCGAACGCTTGCCCGTTCCTCAGCCAGATTGACCAGACGGATACTACCTTCAGCACCGTAACCCTTGAATGGTTGAACGCCGGCATCGGTGCGCACCTGGAATGGGGCCCGGTGGGTTTTGAACTGAGCAAAGGACAAGATGAAGGCTTGGTGACCTCGCCATTTACCATCGACAGCCTCACGGCCAACACGCGCTACGACGCCTATTTCCAGGTGTTGTGCGGCGCGGATGTACAGGGTAATGATTCCCTGAGCACGTGGGTAGGGCCGTTTACGTTCAGCACGGCGGTATGTCTGCCGCCTTCCGGCCTCATGGTCGACGTATTGGGCGCCAACAGCGTTTCCTTTAACTGGAGCGCCAGTGGCAACGCCACAGCCTACACCATTGAGTGGGGGCCTGCCGGTTTCCCGCAAGGATTGGGCATATTGATTCAGAACATCACCAACAGTCCGTATGTGTTGAACGGTCTGCCTTCCAACACCTCGTTTGACTACTATGTGCGCAGCACTTGTGGTACGGCTGGTGTGAGCGCCTGGGCCGGTCCGTTCAATTTCAAAACCGGAACCATAGCTACGGGCGAACCGGGCGGCGCAACAGCGCTTGAGGTGTACCCGAACCCGACGAGCGGATCGTTTTTTGTGCAGCTTGAACTCCTGAATGCCGCAGACGTGCAAACAGTGTTGTTCAACAGCCTGGGCACAGCTGTAATGCGCCGCGATGAGGCGTTGCCAGCCGGATCAAATGTATGGTCTATGGATGCCGGCAGCCTGCCGCGTGGTTTGTACACGCTTTATGTCCGCGCCGGTCAGTTGGTTTGGAGCAAAGTGATGGTCAAAGAATAATTTAGCGCGATAAATCTGTACGCTGTGCAGCATCCGCCTGAATCTGTTGGATGCAGATTTGGCGGATGCTGCTCTGTGCGGGATATCTGCCGGAACTTGCCTGGAAAATGAAAACAGGACGCGACGACTACAACCATTCACCCGATGTATGGTGTGAAACGTTCAGCAATTCGGAAGGCTGGCCGTGTATAACGCCCTTGAAAGATCGGTTGCTGAACCTGTAACAGGGCATGAGAAAACACGGCAATTCTTACGAGAACGATGCTGACCATCATCTTTACGATTAAAATAATGAATTGATCTTTATCGGCGTTATTTCAAAGGGTATTGAACCGGCGCGCATCAGCACAACCGGCTATGTAAAAAGCAAACCGTTGGGCCCGCAAAACACAGCGGAGCAAAAAGCATTGAACCGGCGGGTGGAATTGATCATTGATGAAAACGATTAGCGATTTTAGAGTCCGTCTCATAAATCAGGGAAGATCGTTAGCCTCCAATTTATTATTGGGAAAAACAGGGACAGGGAAACGGAGACTATGGCTTGAAGCCATAGTCTCCGTACTTGTTGCACTCAGGGAAACGGAGACTATGGCTTCAAGCCATAGTCTCCGTACTTGTTGTTGGTAATTTGCTGCCGGTATTTATGAGACACCCTCAACATTCTTATGCGTCCTGCTGCTTCGGTTACAGGCATCTTTCCTCCATTTTTACCTTCGTCAGAGCCTTCCTTCCACAATTTCATCTACAATTGCCGGATCGAGCAATGTAGAGGTGTCACCCAAATTCGAGATTTCGCCTTCCGCAATTTTGCGCAAAATGCGGCGCATGATTTTGCCGCTGCGCGTTTTGGGCAACCCGCTGACAAACTGTATTTTATCGGGCTTGGCAATGGCACCGATGATGCGCGAAACGGTCTGGAGGATGTCCTGGCGCATCAACATCGGGTCGTCTTCGTGTCCTTGAAACAGCACAAACGCGTAGATGCCCTGCCCCTTGATGTCGTGCGGATAACCTACTACCGCGCTTTCGACGACGTTGGTGTGCATGTTGATGGCGTTTTCGACCTCGGCGGTGCCTATGCGGTGGCCGCTCACATTGAGCACGTC
>JBMOHO010000046.1:0-15906 GCA_049317805.1 Saprospiraceae bacterium | reverse complement strand
AAAAAATAGTCGGCGCCAGCTGCCAGCGCGTCGGTTTGCACGTCCATGGCACTGGGCATAACCACCCTGGTCGCTTTGGCCGTATTTTTAAACGTGTGAATTTCGTTGATGCCGAATCCGTCGGGCAGGTTGTTGTCCAACACAATCACGTCTGGCCCCATCAGCGCAGCCTTCTCCATGCCTTCGGCTAGGGAATACGCACAATCAATTTGTGCGTACCGCGGAGACAAAGCCCGTTTCAGCAACAGGCAAACGTCGGGCTCATCGTCAATGATGAGCAAAGACCCGGTATCGTGTGTAGGCATGATGTATTGATTACAAGTGCTTCATAGGCAAGGATTATACCGAAAAAAACGTGCCAGATCACAAAATGGTACATAAGCAGACTGAAATGCCTGTTCATTACCCATTAATACGTACCGCTGGGAAAAAGTTTCTACACCCTGTGGGGTATTTTGTATACAGTATTCAAGGCAACACGACGGTGTCTAACCAATACAGGCCGAGGTGCTGCATGACCTGAAGCAGCTGATCAAAGGAAGACGGTTTGACAATAAAGGAATTGGCACCAAGCCGATAGAGCTGCCGAATTTCGTCGGGCGACTTGCTGGTGGAAAACACCACCACAGGTATGTGTTGGTATTCCGGCCGGTTTTTGAGTTCCTTGAGCACCGTGCGCCCGTCTTTTTTGGGCATGTTCAGGTCGAGCAGGATGAGGCCCGGCATTTTTAATTGATGGACGTGGCGGCCAGTCTGGCTCAGAAAATCGAGCAAGTCCAGACCATCTTCTACAAACAGGATGCTCCCCCGAATGCCGCTTTCGTCAAATGCCGATTTAAGCAGGTATCGGTCGTCCGCATCGTCGTCTGCAACCAAAAGAATAGGGTGTTCTGCGGTGTTTGTCATTACGCGGGATCTTTATGGATGGGCAAGTATAAATATATGGCGCTGCCTTTGCCGGGTTCGCTCCAGGCGTCGACATAACCGTTGTGGCGCTCCACAATTTTTTTGCAAATGGACAGTCCGATGCCCGAGCCGTCGTATTCGCTTTTGTTGTGCAGGCGCTGAAAGATGGTAAAAATCTTGTCTTTGTAGGCCATGTCAAATCCCACGCCATTATCAGCAAATTCGATGCAACAAAAATCCTGTTCGGCGTCGCCAGGTTTAACGCCGGCTATTTTTCTGCCCTTAACCACTTGAAAACGAACGTCGACCAACGGAATCTGGCCAGTTTTTGAAAATTTGAGGCTGTTGCTCAGCAGGTTGGCAAAAACCTGATGCAACTGGGTGGGGCGTCCGGTAACAGTGGGCATGGTGTGCGGCAGGCGCACAAGGGCGGCGCGGCGGCGGATGACGTCTGAGTATTCATCAAGCACACCGTCTAAAATGCGGCGCAGGTCAACCGGCACAAAAGGCAATTCTTCGCCCCGGCTGATGAGCCTCGAAAAGCTGAGCAGGTCGTCTATGAGGGTTTGCATGTGGCCAGCGGAGCTTTGCATGCGGTCTACCATAAATCGGCCCTCCTCCGGCAGGTTATTGCTGTATTTCTGGTGCAGCCGGTCGCCGAAGGTGCGCAATTTGCGCAGGGGCTCTTGCAAATCGTGCGAAGCCACGTAGGCGAATTCTTCCAGTTCCTCGTTCGATTTCTTGAGTTCCTCAATTTTGCGCTCCAGGTCCAACTGGTAACGCCGGCGTATGCGCAGTTCCCTGATCACCATCAAAAAGGTGCTGGCAAACATGATCATGGCAAGGATCGACAGCACCAGAAGGTTGATTGGCGTCTGCCGACTCAAGATGGTCATCGTGTTTTCGTGTTTTGACAGCAGCGTGTTTTCCGCTTTTTTGATCGTGTCGGCGTGGGCGCGCACCGAACTGATGACTTCCGATCCGGACGTCAAAACGCCCACCAGGGTGTCATTGGTCAACTGCACCGCCCAGGAAAGCGGCATCGCACTGTCTAACAGTACATAACTTTCATGGGCCAGGTCTGCGAGTTCCTGCAACTGCACCGCGTACTCGGGTTTTATTTGGGCCATGCCGCGCAAGTCGCCAATCACCTTTTCCTTGTTGTCAGACGCCCTGAAATAAGGCTTCAGGAAATACGCATTTTTGGTGATCAGAAACCCCCTTTGCGCGCTTTCGGCTTCTTTCAGGTTGGAGATCAATGCCTCCGTTTTGACCAGCATCTTGTTGGTATGATCCAGGCTGTCTGCGTATAAAACCAGGTTTCGGAGGCTTAAAAACGCAGAAAACTCCACCAGGAACAATACGACAGCCGCACCGCCTAATATGAAGTACAACCATTGAACCCTGTCTTTTCCCATGCCCTTATCGGTTTATTATAAAAAGCCACAAAGTGTGGATTTTTTTCTACATTCTAAAATTGTTTTTCGAACTTGCGGCCCAATCCACCTGAACTAACGGCAAATCAATGGCCAAAATACTCATCATTGACGACGATCCGGACATTTGCTTGCTCCTCAACCGCTTTTTAACGCGCAAAGGCCACCAGATTGTCACGTCGCACACCGGACAAGGCGGCCTGGCGCTGCTGGAAAAGGAACAACCCGAACTGGTGATGACCGATTTCCGGCTGGGCGACATGGAGGGCTCTGAGGTGCTGATGCGCATTCGGGAAAAACAACCCGACGTGCCCGTGCTCATCATTACCGGATATTCTGACATACGGGTGGCCGTAAACGTGATGAAACAAGGCGCGTTTGACTACATCACCAAGCCCATCCTGCCCGACGAAATTTTGCTCACCATTGATAAAGCGCTCGCCTCCCGCGGGGGCAAGTCGGTATCGCATCACCAAAAGCCGACAAACGACGCCCTGGCCGACATACCATACGCCGAGCGCTTTATCATGGGAAACAGCGCGCGCGCACAAGATTTCTACCGGCAAATCGACCTGGTGGCCCCCACCAATTTCAGCGTCATCATTTACGGGGAGAGCGGTTCGGGCAAAGAATCGGTTGCGCGCCTGATTCACGACAAAAGCAAGCGAAGCAACAAGCCTTTTGTGGCCATGGACTGTGGTGCCATATCCAAAGAGCTGGCCAACAGCGAATTGTTCGGGCACGAAAAAGGCTCCTTCACCGGTGCCATCCAAACTAAAATTGGCCATTTTGAAATGGCCAACGGCGGCACGCTCCTGCTCGACGAGGTGGCTAACCTGCCCTACGATGTGCAAGTGGCCCTCCTGCGCGTGGTGCAGGAGCGCACCTTGCGGCGCATTGGCGGCGCCCGGGAGATAGACATTGATGTGCGCATTATTGTGGCTTCCAACGAACGCTTGTCTGAAGCCTGCCGAAACGGGCGTTTCCGAGAAGACCTGTACCACCGTTTCAACGAATTCAGCCTCGAAGTGCCGCCCCTGCGCGAACGAAGAGACGACATCATGCTCTTCGCCCGTTTTTTTCTGAAACAGACCACCGAAGAATTGCGCAAAAAGGTGATTGATTTTGACGCCGAGGTCGAACGCATTTTTTTAAAATACCCTTGGTACGGCAATGTGCGCGAACTGCGCAATGTGGTCAAACGCGCCACCCTGCTCACCGACGGCCCTTACGTGCAGGCCAAATCGCTCCCCTTCGAAATTACGCATTTTGAAAAAACAGGGTTGGACGGCGATCCGCTGTCGGAACCCACACCCCAGCAGATGCCCGATGCCTCAAACCTGAAAAATGCGGCGCAAATGGCCGAATACGAACTCATCATCAGAACCCTGGAAGAGTCGCGTTACAACAAAAGCAAAACGGCGCGCATGTTGGGCATAGACCGCAAAACCCTGTACAACAAACTGAAGCTTTTTCACATTGAGTAATCCTGCACAAACATACACCCGATTGACAGTGCAGGGCCGAAACGCCCTGGCTGTTTGCCTCGAAGCGGTCGTTTCTGATGAGGCCGATTCGGCATTTGCCGACGCAGGCGGTCGACCAGTGGCTTCTTTTTTGCCCGATGCCTGGCACACGCAGGATGTGTTTGTGTTTCGCTTCGGGGCCAGTTGGTACCAGGGCGTGGTGACGCCCCTTTCGGACAACCGTTTTTCCGTGGTGATCATTGACGTGACCGCTTTCCACGACGGCCGGCATAATGCCGCTGAAATTGACCGGTTTGCGTATGCGGCCTCCCACGACCTGCAAGAACCGTTGCGCAAAATCAGGGCATTCAGCGACCGACTCCAAAGTATGTATGCCGGACAATTAGAAGGAGAAGGCAGCTTGTTCCTCCACCGCATGCGCGCAGCCGTGGAGCGGATGCAAGCCATGCTCGATGGCCTGTTGGCTTTTTCGAGGGCGGGCCGTTTGCCCACAGTGCCGCTTTATGCCAACATCCGCGAAGCCCTGGAGGCGGCGTGGTCCGAACTGGGGCCGGAAGCACTGGACGCGGTGTTGTATTTACCCGAAAAACCGCTTCCGGAGGCAGGCTCATATGCAACGGCCTTGCAACCGGTATTCCGGGCGTTGTTTGACAATGCACTCAAATTCAGGCACCCAGAGCGCCAGCCCGGCGTATCCATTCAGGTAATAGAAGCAGCGGGCAAATGGGTCATGCGTTTTCAGGACAATGGCATCGGGTTCGAGCCTGCGCACGCCGAACGCATATTTAACCTTTTTGAACGTTTAAACGCCGTCAGTGCCTATTCGGGCGCGGGTTTGGGTTTAGCCATAGCCCGAAAAACCGTTCAGGCGCTCGGCGGCACCATTTGGGCGGAAGGCCAGCCGGGCGAAGGCGCTGTATTTTTTCTGGAACTGCCGGTGGCGCCGGCGCAATCCACACAGCCATGAATTCAAGCATTTCCCTGTTGCTTGTAGAAGACGATGAGGACGATTACCTCATTTTTTCCTCCATGCTGAAGGCCATCCGGAGTCAACAATTTGTGCTCACCTGGGCGCAGACATACGAAGAGGCCCTCAAACGGGTAGGCGACACCACCTTCGACTTGTGTTTCATTGACTATCGCCTCGGCGCACATACAGGGCACGAACTCTTGAAAGCGGCGCGCGACATGCGGCTGAACACGCCCTTAATTTTGCTGACCGGCAAGGGCGACTTGAGCATCGACCAGGAGGCCATGCGGTTGGGCGCCACCGATTACCTCGTAAAAAACGACCTGCAGCCCGAAACGGTGGAGCGCAGCATTCGGTACGCCATTGAACGCGCGGCGGTGTTGCGCGCTTTGTCGGAGAGCGAACGAAAGTTCCGGAACATGTACGAAAGCTCCATCGATGCCATTTACCTCATCGCTTCCGATGGCCGCTTTGCAGACGCCAACCCCTCTGCCCTGCGGTTGCTGGGCCACAGCCGGGAGACCTTGGTGGCACACCGGCTGAGTGATTTTTTTGCAGAAGAAAACGCCCGCCGGGTTTTTTTGGAAGCGCTGGAAGAAAAATTGGAGCTGTCTAATTTTGAAACCAAACTCCTGCTGCCGGGGGGCGAACAGCGCGATATGCTCATTACCTGCTCCAGACACTCGCCGGCCGACAGCCCGGACCAACTTTTTCAGGGATTTATACACGACATTACCCAGCGAAACAAGGCCGAGCACGCCCTGCGGACGGCAGAGCAACTGGCCGCCACGGGTCGTTTTGTGCGCATGCTGGGACACGAAATCCGCAATCCGCTCACCAACATTACCCTCGCCGTCGAACAACTTCAGGCCGAAGCGCCCGAACCGGAGTACGAGGTGTATTTTGACATCATTCAGCGCAACAGCCAGCGCATCGGACAACTGCTGAGCTACCTCCTGCAAACAGCCAATCCGTCGTACCTGGAACGCAAGCCTTACCCGCCGCAACAGCTTATGGAGGATACGCTGGAGCGGGCAGGCGATCGCATAGCCCTGAAAAACATTCAGGTAGAACAACGCTATGAATCGGATTTGCCCATGGTGAATGTGGATGCCGAACGCATGATCATGGCTCTGATCAACCTGCTGCTTAACGGCATAGAAGCGGTGGAGCCTGGTGCCGGCAAACTGTGGGTCAGTGTGGGCAGCGTGGGCAGGGAGTGTGTGTTGGTGGTGCGCGACAACGGCAAGGGTATTCCGCAGGAACATTTACCGCGCATTTTTGAGCCGTACTACTCCGGCAAACCCAACGGCATGGGATTGGGTTTGGCCACAGCGCAAAACATCATTCAGTCGCATGGCGGGCGGCTCGAGGTGCACTCCGAACCCGGCGAAGGGGCCGCATTCAGTGTGTACCTGCCCGTGATCTGAACGCGGCGCCTGGCCCAAAATGTTACCTCCACAATTGGGGTATTTACCCCACACAGCACCCCAAAACGGGGTCTTTTTTCCACACTTTAGGCATTTTTTATTGCTAAAATTAGCAAATGGCATGTGCTGTTTTGCTATTTTATATGCTTTATAATCAATGTATTACACTTATTTTTTGCAATACTTGAGTAGGACGCGCGAGGTTGGTACGAATTTGTTACCTATAGAAGTGAAGTCCGCGTGAAGCAATTTCACCCGTTTTACAGGTTTTCGCAAAAGAGTGGTAGTAATTCAAATAGGGGCTTGTTCGCCTTGATTTAGCGACCAAACGTGGTTGCGACAAGTATCCATGCTGGCAGGTGTGGTGCGAACGGCTCCTGTTTTTTTCTTCAGACTAAACCGACTCCTTATATACCGGCGTGCTTTTGCTCAACACACGCCGGTTCTTTTTAACACACTAAACCGTTTACAAAATATTTTAATCCAAAGATGCTGATGGACAGCACGTTGTTCATCAACCACATCGGTTAAATCAGGCAACCTTTGTAATCCACGAACCGGCAACAGCATGCAGCGGACATTATGATGTTCCAGATATGCTTGTTGCCGGTTTTTTTTTATTTGAAGAATAAATAGTATCTTTGCGCGTCCATTTCGGTTGACATGTACCCCGCTCACGGGAAGCAGCGTTTGAATTCGGGTAAAACATTACAACATTCAGCGCTGTTTTGGGGTCGCTTGCAAACGGTTTTTGCGGGCGGTTCGACATGAACCATACCGGCCAATTGGGCATAACTGTATTTTCGCATTTTCATGACTGCTTACCAGCTGTTGGGCTTGAACAAGGCGTTTGTTCTCGGCCTCGAAGAAATGGGTATTCAACACCCAACCTACGCACAAACACAATTTATCCCCGCTGTTTCCCGATACGATACGGACATCATTGCCATCGTAAAAGGCGAAACCCCGTACGAGGAGGCATACGGTTTGCCGTTGCTCAACCAGATTGACCCTGCACTCCCCCAACTCCAGGGGGTCGTATTGTGCAACACCCGCGAAGAGTGTCAGCAAATCATGTCGGCACTTGAACAATGGGCCAAACCCATTGATGGTCTGCGCATTGTCTCGCTGTTTGGCGGCGTGCCCATCGAAGAGCAGGTCGCCCAACTGGAACAGGGCGCGCAAATAGTGGTGGCATATCCCGGTCGGTTGATCGATTTGCTCACCCGTGGCACCCTGAGCATGCAGGAAGTGAGCCATGTGGTGCTGCACGGCGCCGATGAACTGCTGCTCACCGGGCAGCGGGAAGCCATAGACATCATGATCATGGCCGCCGAAAACCGCCGCGCCACCTGGGTCATGGTGGCTCTGGTAAACGATGAAGTGCTCGACCTCGGACGCCGTTATTTGCCTCAAGCCAAGGAATTAACCATTCATGACATCAGCCTGTCGCAACGCAACATCCACCACACCTACTACCTGTGCCGCAACCAACACCGGTTCCCGTCGTTGAAACGGCTGCTCGACGTGAAAGCGGAATGGAGGGGCATGATCATTTGCCTGACGCGCAACGACGCCCGGGAAATTGCCGAAAAACTCACCCCGTTTGGCCACCCCTGCCGCTTTGTCGACAGCGAGATGTCGGCAGACGAACTGGCACCCATTCTTGACGCCTTCAACCAAGGGCAAACCTCGTGGCTGGTGATGACCGATGTGGCCGCACGCAACCTTACGCTGCCATTGGCGCCCATCATGATACAATACGGCATCCCGTCGGCGCCCGAAACCTATTACCAACGCTGCCAATTGCTGGCAAACGATGTGCCCGGTGGTGCCTTGTCGGTCACCATCATTACGCCCAAGTTTGAGGAAGATTTACTCGAAGTAAGCCACCAGATTCAGGTGAACCTGGAGCGCTTACCCATCCCCTCGGCGGAAGAACTTACGGTCATCCGGCTGCAACAATCGCTCAATCGATTTGTGGCGCAACCCCAAACGGACTTGCCCGAACACCTGCAAGCCATGGTGGAAACGGCTTTTGGCGGACTCACCAAGGAAGAAATCATGTACCGAGTGGCCCTTGCCGAATACGAACGCCTGGAGGAAAAAGCGCGCCGCGAAGGCAACCTGAATGTAACGGAAAAAGACACGGCACCGCCCTCCCAAACGGAAGCTGCGGCTGATGATGCGGAAGGCATGACCTATTCCAACGGCAAGTTGGAACGGCTTTTTGTCAACATAGGCCAAATGGACGGTGTCACAGAAAACTCTTTTGTGTTGCACCTCAACCGTGCCCTGGGTATACCGCCTGCCGCCATTTCCAACATCGACTTGAAACGGACGCACATCCACTTCGATATTGAGTCCACTTATGCCCCCATCATCCGGACGGAATTGCCCAAATTCGCAGTGAAGGACCGTGCTGTGCGGGTAGACGATGCCACACCGACTGCACGCGACCGCAAAATGCCCTCGGGGCCAAGGCGGAACAAACGCCGTTATTAAGCGCTTAATCTGTATACCATGCATACGCCGCCCGATATGGTTGCCCTGAACGAGCTGATTCGCCGCGAAGGCGCCTTTTTGAATCAGCTGCGCGCCGAAACCGCCAAGGTGCTGGTCGGGCAGCAGCACATGCTCGATCGCCTGCTCATTGGCCTGCTCTGCAAGGGCCACATATTGCTGGAAGGCATGCCCGGATTGGCCAAAACCCTGGCGATCAAGTCGCTTGCACAGGCGGTAGAAGCCCGCTTCAGCCGCATACAGTTTACGCCCGATTTGCTCCCTGCCGACTTGATCGGCACACAGATTTACAATCCGGCTTCCGCAACGTTCAGCGTGCGCAAAGGGCCCGTGTTTGCCCATTTTGTGCTGGCCGATGAGATCAACCGCGCCCCCGCCAAAGTGCAAAGCGCGTTGCTGGAAGCCATGCAGGAGCGTCAGGTGACCATTGGAAACGAGAGCTTCAGGCTCGAAGAACCGTTTCTGGTGCTGGCCACTCAAAACCCCATCGAACAGGAAGGCACCTACCCTTTGCCCGAGGCGCAAATGGATCGTTTCCTGATGAAAGTCAAAATAGACTATCCGGAACGCGCCGACGAACGCGAAATCATCCGCCGCAACTTGTCGGCCGAACAACCAGCCGTGCAACCCGTGGTGTCAATACACGCCCTCCTGCACGCCCGTCAAGTGCTGCATTCGGTGTACGTAGATGAAAAAATTGAACAGTATATTTTGGACATTGTGGGCGCTACGCGGCGACCTGCCGATTTCCGGCTGCCCAAACTGACGCCCCTGCTGGAGTTCGGGGCATCTCCCCGGGCAAGCATCGCGCTGGCGCAGTCGGCAAGGGCCTTGGCCTTCTTGCAGGGCAGGGGCTACGTGATTCCTGAAGACGTGCGCGCCATCTGCCTTGATGTGCTGCGCCACCGCATTGGCCTGAGTTACGAAGCAGAAGCGGAACAAGTGGGCGCCGATGAGTTGTTGTGGGAAGTGTTGAACGCGATTGCCATACCTTAGCGGTTGTTTACCCTTCATCCCGGTTGCGTATGCGCATAATCCTGCCTTGCATTGGTTTTTTCTTGTTTGCCCTGTCTGCACAGGCACAAAAAAGTACACTCGCTTTTGCCCGGACGCCGGACACAGCCGTGATCAGCCTGTTTGACCATTCAACGGTGTTGTTGTGGCAGCGGTATTACCGCGGAACGCTGAATGACGTGCATGCCATTGAGTTTTCATTGGCCTCCGACGGACAGTCGTGCCGGGGCTATTTGCGGTATCCCAAAAGCCGAACGCGGGTGCGCCTGCACGGTTCGCTGCGCGACGACAAACTCAACCTGATCGAATATACTGCCGATAACGCGCCCTGTGGGTACTGGACAGGTACCATACGCCACGACGTGCTGATGGCCGACTGGAGCAATGTGGCGCAAAACCTTGGCGCGTATGCCGAAGCGCGCGTATCGCCGTATCCATTAGTTGCCAACAACATCACCGATGAAACGCCGAATTTTACCCGGTATGAAGGCAAATCGAACGGAGGCGGCGTCGAAATGATCCTGTTGCAAGCTTATGGCAATCAATTGGTTGGGAGCCTCCGATGGGCAGGCGACGCCACGGCGTATCGGTTGAAAGGGCGCCTGGAGTCCGACAGTCTGTTGTCGTTGCAAGTGGTTTCGGCAGACATGCGGCAGGCTGTACGGATAGACGGGGTGTTCAAAGCCAAAGCGCCGCTCCATTTGCGGTGGAGCACACAGGGAGAGCGGCGCGATTTGGACCTGAAACCCGCAGGTAGTTTTCCCGCTGCCGCCGACGCCTGGGCCGATTTTCAGGTCATCCGCGACGTCACGTATCCGCGCACCGATTGCGGAGATTGCAACCGGTGGTTTGAGAAGAAAATCGGCGGCTGGCGCAAACTGGCACCCGAGGGGCAGGTGCAAAAAGCGTCAGAGCGCCATAAGGTGCAAGCAGCCGGCTGGGTCGACCTGGCTTGTTGGAGCGAGCGGGTTATGAGTGGCTATCTCTTTCTGAGCGGCCCGCAAGATTCCCTGGCCTCTGGATGGGGCTTCAGTGTTAACCTCCACGAGCGCACACTGATGGAGATTGACGACATTTTTGAGGTGAATGCAGCCTGGAAGGATTTTTTAAACAGTTTTGCCAAAAAACAAAGCGGCACTTGGGCGCGCATGAAAACCGACCCCGCGTTTAAACAATGGATCGACCAAACGGGCTTCCCGTTGCAAACCATCAACAACAAGGGTCTTGAACTCAGTACGCCCTTTCATCCGGTATTTGGCCGACACGCTGTGCAAGTGCCCGCAGACATGCTGAAGCCGTACGTCAACAAGAAAAAAGCGTTGAAAGGGGTGTGGACAAGTTCTTAAGTGCCGGCACTTAGAACTTGATTTCGCCAAATTCCCGAAAATGACCGTTCATGCGAATGCGCTCTTTGGTGCGTTCCATGTCTTCTAAAACCGGCAGGGCCTGGTTCAGGTGATCCAGGATGAATGCCTGCCGCTCCGCTTCCGCTTCCAGGGTCAGCAATTCGTATTCGCCTTCAATAGGTAAACCCACCTGATGGGCAATTTGGTAGGAAAACGGCTGCAAATGGCCTGCATGCTGTTCGGGCCGCATGTTCAACAGGGCGTAGAGGCGCTCCACGGCGAGTTGGAGTTCCGGCATCACAGACAAGCCGGTTTCCGGCTCCGCGTACAGGTGCACCTCTCCTTGCGCGTACAAACGGCCAGGAGCCGGGTTTTGGAAATGCACAATCCTGAATACGCGGATACCCCTGGTACGGATGTCGAGTCGGCCGTCGTCATAGCGTTCCACCAGTTCCGAAACAGCCATCTCGGTGCCGTATCCGGGCAAACCGTTGTTCATGTACACCGGGATGCCAAAAGTGCTGTCATCTTCAATGCATTCGCCTATGAGTTGGCGGTATCGTGGCTCAAAAATATGCAGGTTTAATGATTCACCTGGATAAGCGACGAGGTTGAGCGGAAATAAAGGAAGAAAAGACATCGGCTTGTCGGTAAGCGATCACAGGTGAATAAAACGTCGGATAAAAACTAAACCCAATACGGCTTAATTGGTTTGAAGAATGTACAAAAAGGCGTTATCGGTTTGCGAAACACCCGTTTCTTTGTCGGGGCGTTCGGCATTCCACCGATCAACATGTCCATTTGACCACATAAATCTGATGATACCAAAACTCTTCCTGTTCGTTCTTTTGCCGGTAACGCTTTTTTCTCAGGATAGCCTGTTGACGGCTGACGAAGCCGTCCGCTTGGCTTTGGCAAACAATTTTGACATTCGGATTGGCCAAACCAACGCGGAGGTGGCCCGGCTGAACAACACCAAAGCCAATGCCGGTATGTTGCCGACAATCAACCTGGTTGCAGGAGACAACTTTACCGTGAGTGCCTTTCAGCAGCAGTTGGCCAACGGCAACGAATTTAACGAATTGGGGGCAGTGTTCAACACGGTGAATGCTGGCGTTCAGCTCGGTTGGACGTTGTTCGACGGGCGGGTGATGTACATCACCAAAGACCGCCTGGCCGCCCAGGAACAGCAGGGGCTGCTCAATTTGCAGGCCACCGTTCAAAACAGCACCGCCGCCGTGTTGCAGACGTACTACGGCATTGCAGCCAGCCGCCAGCAGGAACGTTCATTTGAGGAGGTCATCGCGCTCAATGAAGAACGTTTGCGCATCGCCGAGGCGCGTTTGGCGGCCGGTTTTGCTACTCAACCAGACGCCCTGCAGGCCCGCATTGACCTCAACCAACGGCGGGGCGACCTCCTGGCGCAGCAAAACACCACCCGAACGGCTAAAAGAGCGCTAAACCGATTGCTGGTCCGCGATCCGGAAACGCCGTTTTCCGTAGATGAGGATTTGGATAACCAGTACGTGCCCGACCGGGAGGCTTTGCTCCGGGGCTTGCAAACCGCCAACCCGGACCTCCTGTCGTTAAAAATGGGGGAACAGATTGCTGCTTACACGATAGACGAAGCGGAAGGGCGGCGTAAGCTGCGGCTGAACACCACCAGCACCCTCAACGCGCTCCGCACAGACAACACCTCCGGATTTTTGTTGAACAACACCCAGTCGGGCCTCACCCTCGGCCTCGGCCTGACGTATCCGCTGTACGACGGCGGCTTCCTCAAAAGCCGCACTGAAGTAGCCCGGGTGGGTGCCGTACGGGCAGCCCTGCAAACCGAAGCGCGCCAGCTGGAACTGACCGCTGCGCTGGACGATCAATTGTCGGCATATCAGACACAACAGGCCATCCTGGCCTACGAAGAAGAAAACGTGGGCAATGCCCGGGAGAGCCTGAGCATCAGCACCGAACGCTTCCGACTGGGCCAAACCAACTCCCTGGAAGTGCAACAGGCCCAAAGCACGTTTGAACAAACACTTGGTCGTCGAAATTTGGTTCGTTTTAATATAAAACAAGCAGAAGTTCAGTTGCGCCTGCTGGCAGGCCAATTGTGATTTCATACCTTTGCACAACTCAATCCATGTACAATGAATGCATCTGTTCAGCCTCTAGCAGTGGTAGTGGGCGCCGGCTTGGTGGGATCCTTATGGGCCGTTTTTTTAGCGCGCCGCGGCTACCGCGTAAAAGTATTTGAACGCCGTGCCGATATGCGCTCGGCTGGCTACCGCGGTGGCCGTTCGATCAACTTGGCCATGAGCGAGCGCGGCTGGAAAGCGGTGGAACAAGCCGGTATCCGTCCGGCCATCGAAAAGGTAGCCATCGCCATGCCTGGCCGCATGATGCACGCGGTCGACGGCGCGTTGGCTTACCAGGCATACGGCAAAGAGGGGCAGGCCATTTATTCGGTATCGCGGGGCGGGCTCAACCTGGAGTTGATGAACATCGCCGACAGTTTTGACAACGTCGAGTTTTTCTTTGAACACCGTTGTACAGATGTGGACTTGAATGCACCCAACATTTCTTTTGAAGATGTGGCCAACGGGGAGCATTTCACCATCGAAACGCCCCTGATTTTTGCGTGCGACGGCGCTTTTTCGGCTGTCCGGTACGCCATGCAGCGCACCGACCGGTTTAACTACGAGCAACAATACCTGGACCACGGATACAAAGAGCTGCGCATTCCGCCCAATGAGGCCGGAAAACACCGGATAGACCCAAACGCGTTGCACATTTGGCCGCGCGGCAATTTTATGATGATCGCGCTGCCGAACGCCGACGGCAGTTTCACCTGCACCTTGTTCCTGCCCTTCGAAGGCGCGGTGTCGTTTGAACACCTGCACAGCGACGAGGACATCCTGGGTTTTTTCAACACGTATTTTGCAGATACGATTCCTTTGATGCCGGATTTGTTGACCGATTTCCGGGAAAACCCCACCAGTTCGCTGGTGACCGTGCGCTGCAGCCCCTGGCAATGGCAAAACCGCATGGTGTTGCTGGGCGACTCGGCGCACGCCATCGTGCCGTTTTATGGCCAGGGCATGAATGCCGGGTTTGAAGACTGCACCATTTTGGACGCCCTCGTGGATGAGTTTGGGGGCGACTTTTCAAAAGCCATTCCTGAATTTGCCCGCCGCCGGGAGGCCGACGGCAAGGCCATTGCCGATCTGGCGCTGCGCAATTTTGTGGAAATGCGCGATAAAGTGGGCGACCCGCTCTTCCTGCTGCGCAAAAAAATGGCCGCCCATTTGAATGAAAAACACCCTGACTTTTTGCCTTCGTACTCCTTGGTCACGTTCAGCAACACGCCTTACCACGTGGCCTTGCGCGAAGACGACCGCCAAAATGCCTTTTTCGAACACCTGCTGCAACGCGCCGATATTGAGCAGGTGTGGGACCAGCCGGAGGTTGAGCAGGCATTTTTAGCCTGGCAAAACGGATCATAAAAAAACGACGACGAAAAAACACCATGTTCAACTCCATTTCCCCAAGGCTCCTGTTGCTTGTAGCGTTGTTGGTGCTTGTATTGCACGCAGTGCCCTTGTTTGTCATTTCATCGGTTTCCGACAAACAGGTCAACTGGTTTTATCTGTTGTTGACCACGTTGTTTTCGCTTGCGCTGGTTTTTTTCCTGATTTGGAGCATCTACGCCCTCCACGAGCAGCGCACGCGGTTGCAAAACAGCATCAACCATTTTGTGCACGAACTGAAGTCGCCCCTCACGGCCGTCACCATCGGCCTGGAAGCCCTGAAAGACGAAACGACCCGCCGCAACGCCGACCTTTCTGAAGAATTCCTCAGCATTTCCCTGCTGGAATTGGAGCGCCTGACGCTGATGGTGGAAAATACCCTGCGCCTGTTCAACTACGACCAAAACGGCGCCGCCATACAATTGCAAACGGTGAACCTGGAAAAAGTGGTCAAACAGGCCCTCAAAGCCGTGCAACTGCAAGCGCAACACCGGCATGCCGACATCCGCGTAGAGATCATAGCCCCCGACCTGAAAGTGCTGGGCGACCGCATGCACCTGACCAGTGCGTTGGTGAACCTGTTGGACAATGCCCTGAAGTACTCGCCGCACGAGCCCCGCATTGTGATCCGTTTAAACCAAGCTGCTCAACAAGCGGTGCTTGTGGTGCAGGATTCCGGTATGGGCATCGCCCCGGAGCACCAGCCGCACGTTTTTGACAAACACTACCGGGTGCCCGCCAAAGCGGTATCCAAAATAAAAGGGCATGGCCTGGGGCTGCACTATGTAGCGTGGGTGGTGCGCAAACACGGGGGAACCATAGGCGTACAAAGTGAAGCAGGGGCAGGGAGCCAGTTTGAGGTACGGTTGCCTTTCGCCATCCAAAAATAAAATACCACAAGTGGATATCTGCAATGCCGTTTCAGGGGAAATCAGCGGTCGTTTTTCGAAAAAGAAATCTTGTATGCTATTGAATCGTATCTTCGTAAAAAAATAGAAGCAATGGATTTAGAGTTGCGACCAGCCTTGTTTTGGGACGTCAATGTGGCGGAAATAGACTTGGTGAAACACCGCGCCTCTGTGATAGAGCGCATAACTACCCGTGGCCGTTTGGATGAGTTTCGAACGATGGTCAAATTTTACGGGCAGGAAACGGTCAAAAACACGCTGCTCCATACCAGGTATCTCGACAAACGCACGCTTGCGTATTGCAGCCTGATTTTTGATGTTCCAATAACCGAATTTCGATGCTACAAACTCGCACAGTTGAA
>JBMOHO010000045.1:0-16105 GCA_049317805.1 Saprospiraceae bacterium | reverse complement strand
TGAAAAAACCCTTGTCTGAAATCATCATAGAAGCCCTGGTGCGGGCAAGTGGTGCCATTTCCACCGTCATTGTGCTGCTGATTGTGTTCTATCTGTTCAAAGAAGGGTTTGGCTTGTTTGCCAAGCCTGAAATTGAAGACGGATACACGGTGGTGGTCAGCCCACTGAATACGGTGTCCAAATTGTCTTCACAGGATATCCGGAACATTTTTGTGGGCAACGACGACGACCCGCAGAAAACCAAGGTGACCAACTGGAAAACGTACGGGGGGGCCGATCAAACCATCCTGCCCGTTACCCTGGATAAGCTAGAGAAAATTTTCCCGAAAAACGACACCCTGAAGCTCACCGCAGAGGAAAAAGTGATCCGGCTGATGCGCGATTCCAGCAACGTCATTGCGGTGTTGCCGGCCCGGTACAAGCAATTTGGCAAGCACGTGGAGGTGCACAATTTATCGTTTTTCGACTTCCTTTTTGGCCGCTACTGGTACCCCACGTCCAACCCGGCACCCAAATTCGGCGTGTGGCCTATTGTGGTGGCCACGCTTTGGGTTACGTTTATCTCGCTCCTCATCGCCATTCCGGTTGGTCTGGTGGTCGCTATTTTCATGACAGAAATCGGTGGAGAGCGCATCCGCAGCATCCTCAAGCCTTTGGTGGAACTGCTGGCGGGCGTGCCCTCGGTGGTATATGGTTTTTTCGGTCTGGTGGTGGTGGTGCCCATCATCCAGGAAACGTTCAACCTCTCCAGCGGTGCCACGGCCCTGGCGGGTGCCATCATGCTGGGCATCATTTCGTTGCCGACAATCATCACCCTGTCTGACGACGCCATCCGTGCTGTGCCCCGCGAAATGCGAGAGGCGAGCCTGGCATTAGGTGCCAGCAAGTTGCAAACCATTTTCAAAGTAGTGGTCCCCTACGCGCTTTCGGGCATCACCTCAGCCGCCATTTTGGGTGTAGGCAGGGCCATTGGCGAAACCATGACGGTGCTGATGGTGACCGGCAACAGCGCCCAGATGCCCACCAGCATGCTGGATCCTGTGCGCACCATCACCGCCACCATTGCCCTCGAGCTGGGCGAGGCACCCAAAGGCGGCAACCACTACCAGGCGCTGTTTGTGTTGGGCTGTGTGGTGTTTTTGTTAACCCTCGTCATCAACCTGATCGCCGAGTATGTGGCGTCGAAAAAACAAGTTGCATAAGCCATGACCGCCAAACGCCTGACCCAATACATCGTTTTCGGCCTCTTCGGCGCCGTAGCAGCCCTGGTCGTGGGGGTTATTTCTTTCCTGTTGTACTTTATTTTCTCCAACGGCCTGTCGTCCATCAGTTGGGATTTCCTCACCAAGCCGCCGGAGCAAGACGGTTTGAAGGGGGGCATCATGTTATCCATCGTGGGCACTTTGCTGCTGGTGTTGTGCAGCATCCTGGTGGCATTCCCCATCGGGGTATTATCGGGCATTTTCATGAACGAATACGCGCGGGAAAACTGGTGGAAAAAAGTGGTGCGCCTCATGACAAACAACCTGGCGGGCATTCCGTCCATCGTGTTTGGTTTGTTTGGCCTGGCCTTGTTTGTGAAGGCTGCCGGTTTTGGAGCCAGCATCATTGCGGGCTCGCTCACGCTGGCTGCCATGATCCTGCCCATCCTGATCCGCACCACGGAAGAATCGCTCAAACAAGTGCCTGGCGACTACCGTTCGGCCAGCCTGGCCCTGGGTGCCACCAAATGGTACACCATCCGCAACGTGATCCTGCCCGCCGCGTTTCCCAACATCATTTCGGGCCTTATCCTTGGCATAGGCCGCATTGCCGGCGAAACGGCGCCAATCATTTTCACCGTGGCGGCTTCGTACCTCACGCAGTTCCCGAAATCGATTTTCAGCCAGGTGATGGCGTTGCCCTTCACCATCTATTACATGGCCTCCAGCCACCCCAAACTGATGGAAGCCCGTCCCATTGCCTACGGTGCAGCGGTGGTGCTGTTAGCCATCGTGCTCTCGCTCAACCTGCTCTCGCGTCTGGCGGTCACCAAAGACAAAACGGGCGCTTTCCTGTACTTCCTGTCCATCTTGTTCCCGCCAATTGGTATTGGCCTTTGGCTGTTTTACCGGGACAAAAAACCCAGCCTCGCTGTCGACTATGTTTTTGCGGCAGGCGTTGGCGGCGGTTTGTACGCCATCATACTCCTGATCCAATTATTTCTGTAAACGCCCAATTCAAACTTTGCTACGCACATGAAAGGCCAAGGCATCAACATACTCGACCTGAATCTCTGGTACGGCGATTTTCACGCGGTTAAAGGCGTTTCGCTGGACATCGACCCCAACCGGGTCACTGCATTTATTGGCCCCTCGGGCTGCGGCAAGTCCACCGTGCTCCGCTGCCTCAACCGCATGAACGACCTGATCGAAGACGCTCGGATTGAGGGCCAGATACTCATTGACAACCAAAACATTTATGCGCCCGACACCGACGTGTACGCGCTGCGCAAAAAAGTGGGCATGGTGTTCCAAAAACCCAGCCCGTTTCCCAAAACCATTTTTGAAAACGTGGCGTACGGCCTGCGGGTAAACGGCATGCGCAACAAGTCGGAAATTGCCGATGTCGTAGAACACTCCCTCAAAGGGGCAGCCCTCTGGAAGGAAGTGAAGGAGAAACTCCACCAATCGGCCCTGGGCCTCTCCGGTGGTCAGCAACAGCGCTTGTGCATCGCCCGTGCCATTGCGCCCAACCCGGAAGTGGTGCTGATGGACGAACCCACCTCGGCACTCGACCCCATCTCTACCGTACAGGTAGAAGAACTGATGGCTGAACTGAAAAATAAATACACCATCGTCATCGTGACGCACAACATGCAACAGGCCCAGCGCATAGCCGACAAAACGGCTTTTTACTTCGTAGGCCACCTGATCGAATACACCGATACACACACGTTGTTCAACAATCCGAAAGAGGAAAAAACGCAAAAATATATTTCGGGCGATTTCAGTTAGTATGTACATGAAACAGCTCCTCTTTTTATCCTTGCTCTCCTTGTCGCTCTCCTGCAAGCAGGATGACAACACCACGCCACCGCCGCCCTCGGCATCCACACTTGAAATCATTGGCGCCGACGCCTCTTACATACCCGAAATTCGCCAAATCGGGTTTACGGTAAAAAATGCCCAGGGCCAGGCCGAGGACATGCTCGTGACCCTCAAAAACGCCGGGGTCAACACCATCCGTCTGCGGTTGTGGCACAACCCCGTCGGCGGGCATTCGGGGTTTCAGGAAGTGAAAGATTTTACCAAAGAAATCCAGGCGTTGGGCCTAAAAGTGCTGCTCACGGTGCATTATTCCGATTCCTGGGCCGATCCGGGCAAACAAACCAAACCCAACGCCTGGAAAAGCGCCAGCCTGCAAGCCCTGCAGGACAGCGTGTATCAATACACCAAACGCATCGCTTTGGAAATCAAGCCCGAATACATCCAAATCGGCAACGAGATCAACGGTGGACTGCTGTGGCCCGAGGGCAGTGTATCCAAACCGGCACAGATGACGGCCCTGCTGGCTGAGGGCATCCGCGCCGTTCGGGAACACGCGCCCAACACCCAAATCATGATCCATTACGCCGGCCACCAACAAGCGGCCTGGTTTTTTGAACAGGTAAAATCACTCGACTACGACCTCATCGGCCTGTCATACTACCCCATCTGGCATGGCAAAGACACTACGCTGTTGCAAACCAACATGACCTACTTAGCCAACACGTTCAACAAAAAAATGGTCATTGCAGAAACGGCTTACCCTTTTTCATTAGGCTGGAACGACAACACCAACAACATCATCGGACAAACCGATCAATTGTTGCCCGGCTTTCCGGCCACGCCCAGCGGCCAAAAGGCTTTCCTGACCATGATCAAAAGCCTGGAAAACACCACGCCTAAGTATGCAGGGTTTTGTTATTGGGGTGGCGAATGGGTGGCGTACAGGGGCAACGCCTCAACAGAGGGCTCTACCTGGGAAAATCAGGCTTTTTGGGGGTTCGACCGGGGTGCCATGGAGGTGCTGGATGGATACGGGAATTGAGCGGGGAGCTGTTCCTATACACAAAAAACAATTTATTTTTTTTGTTTAAAACAAATTGATTTATCTTTGTGTGCTTATTCATCACTCAACTCACAACCCTATCTATGAAAGCACTTAAAATTCTCCTTTACATTGTGTTAACTGTAGTGGCCTCCGTCATTATTTTTGGCTTGGTTGGGCGCAAGGACTACCACGTGGAACGCAGCATCGAAATAGACGCTCCGGCCAACACCGTGTACGAATACGTCCGATATTTCAAAAACTTTAACCAATGGTCGCCCTGGTCGGGCTTAGACCCCCATCTCGTAAGCAGCGTGACCGGTACAGACGGCGAAGTAGGCGCAACCTATTCCTGGTCGGGCAACAAAGACGTCGGTAAAGGCAAACAAATTATTCGAAGCCTAAATCCTTCCAGAATAGAAACCGAGTTGGTTTTTGTTGAGCCCTGGGAGGATACCGCGCCCTCGTTCATGGCGTTTGAACCCAAAGGCAAAAAAACGAAGGTGACCTGGGGCATGGACATGCACGTCGCTTTTCCCTGGAACGGCCTGGCTATGTTCACCAATATGGACGCTGCCATCGGGAAAGACTACGCAAAAGGCTTGGCCAACCTGAAAAAAGTGACGGAAGCCATTGCCCACAAAAAATATGGAGGGTACGAAGTAGCCGTGACAGAATTGCCGCAACATTTTTACGTCGGAACACGCAAATCATTGCCCATCAGCAAATTACCCCAGGAATACGCCAGCGGATTTGGCGGCGTGATGGCTGCACTGCAAAAAAACGGAATTGAGCCCGCCAGCGCCCCAGCCGGTTTGTATTGGGCGCACAACGACTCTACACAAATCGTAGACATGGCAGCCGCCATTCCCATTGCTTCCAGCCAGCCGGTGGCCAAATTCTCCTCTTTCCCGCTTGGCGGAAAAGCATTGGTCATCGATTATTTCGGCAACTACGACGACATTGTCAAAGCGCACCAGGCGATGGATGTGTACATCACTGAAAAAGGCCTAACCCAGTTGTATCCCGTTGTGGAACAATACATAACCGACCCATTGCAGGAACCCGACACGGCCAAGTGGTTGACAAAACTGATTTACTTCGTTCAATAAAACAAGGCATGGCGCTTGTTCTGGAATTTATTTCCGAACAAGCGCTATGCACCTGGTTCAAGCACCTCGTCTAACAAGGCCGCAAAAAATGCGTCGAGCGTCCAGCCGTCAGCTCGAGCCTGTTGGGGTACCAGACTGGCCGAGGACAAGCCTGGAATGGTGTTCACTTCAAGAAAGTAGAATGTTTCCCCGGCGAGGATGTAATCAAACCGCACGACGCCCTGACAACCCAGAGCGTTGTACAGAAAACGGGAGCGCGCCTGGCAGGAGTCGGTTTGTTCAGGTGTCAATGGAGCAGGCGTAACCTCCTTTGATTTGCCCTCGTATTTGGCCGCGTAATCAAAAAATTCACCATCGGGAATAATCTCTGTCACAGGCAAGACCACCACTTTGCCCTTGTGCCGGAATGCGCCGTTGGAAAATTCACGTCCGGGCAGGTAACTTTCCACCACCACTTCAGGGTCAAATCGCCAGGCCTCTTCAATGGCGGGTTGCAGCGTTTCTGCCGATTTTACTTTGGTGACGCCGAAACTGGAACCCTGGGTGTTGGGTTTCACAAACAAAGGCAAACCCATGTCCAACAAGGCCGCATGGTCCACCTGTTGGCCCTGATGCAACAAAGCCGAACGCGCCATGGGCACTCCTAAGGGCGTTAAAAATTGCTTTGTGCGGTGCTTGTTCATGGTGAGCGCGCTCACAAAACCGTCGCAACACGTATACGGCACACCCAGCAATTCGAGGTAACCTTGCAGCTTACCATCTTCCAGCGGGCTGCCATGCAAAGCCGCAAATGCAGCGTCGAAATGGATGTGTTCACCGTTGAGCGTTAGGGAAAAATCATTTTTATCGATGGGCGTGCGGGTTGTGCGTTCACACCAGTTGGTGCCCTCGATGTCTATTTCGAAGCATCGAAAACGTTCAACAGGCAGGTGTGCAAGCACGACGGCCGAACTTTGCAGGGAAATGACCTTTTCGGCGGTGTCGCCGCCGGTGAGGATGGCGATGGTAGACATGAGGGGAGTTGAGGGGAGTTGAGGAGAGTTGAGGAGTTGAGGGTTTAGATCAGGCCTTCGACAAAGTACATATCGACGAGGCCTTTGTTGTGCACTTCGTGTTTACCTCGGTAAGAGCAGCGGTAGCGGTGTTTGATGACATCGTAGGTCGCACCGGAGATGTTGATGCGGCCGGGCTCGCCCTGTTCTTCAAGTCGTGAGGCCAGGTTAACGGCGTCGCCCCAGATGTCGTAGGCAAATTTGTTCTTTCCGACTACCCCTGCCACTACTGGTCCGGTGTGGATGCCGATGCGCATGGCATTAAAGATGGCCTTAGGATTGTTTCTGGCGCGGTGGTCGAGCCAGGCCACCATATCGAGTGCCGCGCGTACGGCATCAAGGGCGTGGCTTTCATTGGGAATGGGCAATCCGCCGGCGCACATGTAGGCGTCGCCAATGGTTTTTATTTTTTCCATGCCGTGCGACTCGCTGATTTCGTCAAAAGCCAGGAAGCACTCATCTAGTTCGTCAATCAATTGTTTAGGCGACAATTCGGCCGACAGGAGGGTGAAGTTGGTAAAATCGGTGAACACCACGGTGGCCATGTCGTAAAACCGGGGGCTGGCGTAGCCTCTGGTTTTGAGTTCATGGGCTATTTCATCGGGCAGGATGTTGCGCAGCAGGCGGTCACTTTTGTGGCGTTCTTCCGCAATCTGGTCGTTTTGGGCCTGAATTTGCTGGTTTTGCGCTTTAAGTCGTTTGCCTGCCTGGCGGGCAAGCCACCACCCGGCACCCAACAGGGTCAGGATGAGCACAAGCAGGGCACCGAGTCCCATCAGAAAGCGCTGGAGGCTGGCTTGTTGGCTGAGGCGCAGGTCGCTCAGGTCTCTGTCTTTCAGGAGCAGTTCCATTTCCTGGGCCCGGCGGGTGCTGTCGGCCATGCGCCTGGCCTGGTCCACCTCGTCTTGGTGTTGCATGTCTTTGATGACCCGTTGTTGTCTTTCTGTATCGAGTTCGCGGAGGCGCAATTCCTGCCTGGCTTTCAAGGCCAGCAGGGTTTGTTCGCGGAGGGTAGCCTGGTCTACTTCTTTTTGTTTTTGCAGCAGCAACAGTTGGTCTTCGCGTTGTTTCAGTTCGCGTTTATCCAGTTCGCTTTGAAGGCGGTCTTTGTCATAGCTGATCTGTTTCATTTCCAGTTCGCGCACACTTTGTTGCGCGAGCAAAAGCTTGACAGAGCCTTGTGATTCGGCCAGCAGTGCTTGTTGCTGGGTGATGCGTTGTTGGCGTGCCTGTTCGGCCAGGCGCACCGAATCGAGCAGGTTCAGGTATTTTTTGTAGTATACAAAAGCCTTTTCATAGTCGTACAATTCCTGATGGAGGTCAGCGGCCGTTTCATACGCTTCCAACAACACGTCGGTTTGTTTGTACTGTTCAGCCAGGCGGGTTGCGGTTTGGTTGTGTTGCAGGGCATTGTACAAGTCATTGCTTTTGAAGTACATATCGGCCATGATTTGCTCTACATTGGCCAGTTGTGCATAGTCCTGTTTGCTCGACAGCAACCGGCGGGCGTCCTGCATGCTTTCGATGCCCGCTTTTGTATTTCCGGTATTGTGCATTGCTATGCCGACGTTTACGTACAGTGCCTCGAGATCGATGCAATCGGTAAACCGGCATTGGTTTTTGGCATTTTCAAAATTGGCCAGGGCATTTTTATAGTCACCCATTTGGGCGTGCTGGCGTCCAAGGTTGTTGTACAAGGCTGCTTTTTCGACCGGTTTGCCAAATTGCTCCAATATGCCCTCGATCAGCAGGTAGTAATACAAGCCTTTTCCGTAATTGCCGCTTTGGTTGTACGCTTCGGCCAGTTTTTGATACACTTGCACACGGGGGCCGTAATCCCCTATTTCATTGTAATGGCGTTCAATAACTTTGTACAGCAGTTCGGCGCTGTCGAAACGCATTTCCAGCAGATAGGTGTCGGCCACACGCCCCATCACCCCATAGTCGTCTGGCATTTCCTGTAGCGACTCTTTGTAGTAAGCGCGGGCGCTGGCGTACAGTTTTTCGGAAAAAAACACGTCACCCAACGCATTTTTGACTTTGCAAAGGACAGCCGGGTTACCGGCATTTTTGAGCTTGGATTCCGCCTGGATGTAATATTGCACCGCGAGGTCCGAGTTTTTCTGGCTGGTTTTCACCTCCGCCAACATGATCAGCGCCCTAAGCTGGCCGCCTTCGTAACGGATGTTTCTCGATATTTTAAGCGCCTGATCGGCGTATTTCTCCTTGTCGGGCAATGAGGACGCCAATTCTGCCCGATCAAGCAGGGTATTCACCTCTACTGTCAGGCGTTCAAGGTCTTCAGCCTGTTGTGTGGGCTGAGCCAACAAGTAACCGTTCCATGCTCCCAAAAGCATCAGAAGGGTTAGTAAGCGCCTTATGGTCAACCGATTTTCTGCCAAAATTGTATATTCCCGGTAAATATCGGGATTCGCCGTCAATCAATCACAATTTCATCTGAAAACACCCAACATGGATTTCCGGCACCCTTGTGACCGGGCGGACAATTACCCAGGCCAAGACCCATAACCCGCACATATCGGGCACTTTTTCCGGCCCCGGAAACGCTTAAATCTTGCAAGAGTACGCCCGTTTGAGTGGTCGGGACCGTATTATCGACCCGCCCAAGGGGGGTAAAATGCACGCCGTCGTCTGAAATCTCAACCTCAAGCGCTTTTGGATAAAAAATCCACGCGTTTTCATCTTGCAAAAAACCTGCCGACACCTGCTGCAACGGTTTTACGCTGCCGCGGTCAATCACCACGTCCATGTGCACTCCCTGGAAACCTTGCCAGCCACCGCTGCGGAATTCGGGGCCGCCCCGCAATTGATCAACCAGGCACTCGTTGCCGCCACCGGTATACGGTGACGTATACGGGTACTTGTAGCGCAGCACCTTCATGTCGTTGCGCAAGGGGAAAAAATCGGCCTCGGCTTCCGAACTTGTTTTGCCGTTTAGCCGCGCAATCATGCGCAGGTGGGTTTTATCGGTGATGTCCAGAGGCTGAGTATACACCAGCGCAGTGTCCGCAGCCGGATCGCTGCCATCCAGGGTGTACCGGATCTCGGCTTTTTTGTCGGCACAGCCAAGCTCTATGCGTTGTTTGTTGCGGAACACCCGTTCGCCTTCCTGTACAAAGGGTACTGGGGTAATGACTTCCTCGACAATGGCATACACGGGCCAATTGACGGTATCCGCAGCCCATCGGGCAGGTTTTTCCGACATCTCGAAGCGAAGCTGACCGCCTCGTGCAAGCATGTCGTGCTGCAAATAACTTTTTACCCAATTATTGCCGTTGTATTGCAGGTTTTGGACATAAAAACGTTTTTTGGAGACGCCGGGGGCGGTTATTTCCAACGTTTTTCCGTTGTCCATGTGCCACACCGCGCGTTCAAACCAGGGCGTACCCACTATGTATACATTGGATGCGGGGGCCACGGGGTAAAAACCGAGGGCGGAAAACACCAACCAGGCCGACATTTGGCCCACATCTTCGTTTCCGCATAGGCCATCGGGCTTGTCGGTGTACAGTTCGTCCATGATTTGCCGCACGCGTTGTTGGGTTTTCCAGGGCTGACCGGCATAGTTGTAGAGATAAGCCATGTGATGGCTTGGTTCATTGCCGTGCGCGTATTGGCCGATGAGGCCGGTGATGTCGGCCTGTTCGCGGCCGGTCGTTTTGGAAGGTGCCGTAAACAGTTGGTCCAAAGCTTTTGCAAAGGGATCGGGTCCGCCCATCCATTGCATGAGCGTGCTCATGTCGTGAGGAACAGCAAAGCGGTATTGCCAGGCATTGGCCTCGGTGAAGTTGAAGTTGACCTCGTTGGGGTCAAAGGGTTTTTGCCAGGTGGCGTTGGCTTTGCCCCTGAAAAAGCCGGTTGAGGGGTCAAACTGGTTTTTCCAGTATTGTGCGCGTTGGAGGAACTGTTTGTACAGCGCGTCGTTGCCTTGCATTTTGGCCATTTGGGCTATACACCAGTCATCATAGGCGTATTCAAGGGTTTTGGAAACGCTTTCGCCCTCTTTATCGGCCGGGATGTATCCCGATTTGCGGTAGTGGTCGATGCCCCATTTGGACTGTTCGGCCGAAGCGACCATGGCTTTCAGGGCCAGTTGGCCGTCGTACCCGCGGATGCCTTTTCGCCATGCGTCGGCGATGACCGGCACGCTGTGGTAACCTATCATGCAATTGGTTTCGTTGCCGGCCAACTCCCACACCGGCAAAAGGCCCGATTGTTCGTATTGATGCAGAAACGATTGGATAAAGTCGTTCATCCGCGCTGGTTCCAGCAGCGTATACAGCGGTTTGCAGGCTCGATAGGTATCCCAGAGTGAAAAAACGGTATACGTGGAATGGGCTTGATCGAGGTGCACTTCGCCGTCGTGGCCTCGGTAATGGCCATCAGCATCGCTGAACAGGTTGGGTGCCACCAAGGTATGGTACAGGGCTGTGTAAAACACCCGTTTTTGCGCGTCGGTACCGCCGCTGACTTCAATGCGGCCAAGCGACTTCAACCAGGCCGCGCGGGCAGCGTTTCGGTATCGGTCAAAATCAAAATCCCGGGCTTCCTCCTGAAGGTTTTGCAAAGCACCCTCAGCGCTGACGCCGGAAATACCGACAGTGACCACAAGCGGTTGGGCTCCGGCATTGACAAAATCGACGGTACACACCACGTCGGTACCGGTAGCCGATTGCATGCCCACCAGTGGTGCCGCGCGGGTATCGCGCACTTTTCCAATGATAAACGGTTGGGAAAACCGGATGGCAAAATACACGCGTTGCTCCCTGGCCCAACCGGTAGACATGCGGTAGCCCATGAGGGTACGGTCATTGACTATGGTCAGGCTCGATTTCAGCACCTTGTCGCGGTGTCGAAGATCGATGAGCATGTGCGAATAGGGCGTTTCTGCCGGAAACGTATACCGATGAATACCTGTCCGGGGAGTAGCGGTGAGTTCGGCAAGCACATTCGGCTGATCCAGCAACACCTTATAGTAGCCCGGTTCGGCGTGTTCGTTTTTTTTCTGGAAGTCAGAAGCATACTCCTTCGGATCTAAGGGTGCCCGGCCAACGTACGGCATAAGCAGCACATCGCAGTAGTCTGGCACCCCGGTGCCGCTCAGGTGGGTATGGCTGAAACCATAAATACGGTTGTCAGAATAATGGTAACCGGAGCAACCGTCCCACCCTTCGAGGCGGGTATCCGGGCTAAGTTGCACCATGCCAAAAGGCCAGGTAGCGCCCGGGAACGTGTGGCCATGAGCATCGGTACCGATAAACGGGTCGACAAATGGTACGGGATCAAATCCGGCAGCAGCAGGTTGAGCAAAGAGCGGAAAGACCCAACTGCAAGCCATGCAGGCGGCGATGAGCGGGCGGATATGCATGTACTTATTTGCCTAAATTCAGCAAGTGCCCCTGATTACAAAGCATCACGCCCCAAGAGAAAAAGAAAAAAAGGAACATGAAAATGTACAGGATACAATAGCCTTTACCACCGGCGTTTTGAATATTTTCCATTGTAGTTGGTTGTATGGTTGTCAATATTGCAGCGCAAAAATACGCAAGATGAATATGCGAAGGCCCACTCGACATATTATTTTAACCCTATCTTTGCATTTTTTCAATTCGCATTGACACCAGACGGAAAGCCAGCACCCTTTTGTCCATGCACATCATGACAGACGTCATTCATTTATTGCCCGAGAACGTGGCCAACCAGATTGCCGCAGGCGAAGTGGTTCAGCGCCCTGCTTCTGTGGTAAAGGAATTGTTGGAAAATGCGGTGGACGCAGGTGCCTCCCAGTTGCGGTTGATTGTGCGCGACGCCGGCAAAACGCTCATTCAAGTGATTGACAACGGGTGCGGCATGTCAGAAACAGACGCTCGAATGTGTTTTGAGCGCCATGCAACGTCTAAAATACGCGAAGCCAAAGACTTGTTTGCCATACGTACCATGGGTTTCAGGGGCGAAGCCCTGGCTTCCATTGCGGCTGTGGCTCAGGTAGAACTGCGTACGCGGCGCAATGTAGACGAGTTGGGGGTGCGCGTGGTGGTGGAAGATTCGGTAGTGAAAGCCCATGAAGCCGTTTCTACGCCCACAGGCACCAGCATCTCCGTCAAAAACCTGTTTTTCAATGTGCCCGCGCGCCGTAATTTTTTGCGCAGCGACGCCGTGGAAATGCGCCATATCCTCGATGAATTCCAGCGCATCGCCTTGGCGCATCCAGATCTTTTTTTCTCCCTGCACCACAACGACTCGGAAGTGCTGCACCTTCCGGCGGGCAATCTGCGTCAGCGCATTGTCAAAATTTTTGGTGACAACCTCAACAAAAAACTCGTGCCGGTGCAGCAGGATACCGAAATTTTGAACATCAGCGGCTACGTCGGCAACCCCGATTACTACCGCAAGGCGCGAGGCGAACAGCTTTTTTTTGTCAACGAACGTTTTATCAAAAGCAATTACCTGCACCATGCAGTGGTGTCGGCTTATGAAGAACTGTTGCCCTCCGACACGTATCCTTTCTACGTGCTCTTCCTGCAGCTTGATCCTTCGCGAATTGACATCAACGTGCATCCTACCAAACAGGAAATCAAGTTTGACGACGAAAAATTAGTCTATAATTACCTTAAAGTGACCATCCGCCACGCACTGGGCAGCCATAACATCACTCCTTCCCTCGATTTCGAGCAGGAACCGGCGTTTAATGCGCGCCATACCCCGTCTGGAGGTGATCGGCCAGACACATCCCGGGTGGACTCGTTTCGCCGACCTGCGCCTTCTACCGACAATGCGCGCCATGAAAGCAACATGCGCGAATGGCAGGAATTCTACAATGCCATGCCCGCCGGCGCAGAATCCAGGATGACCACAACAGCGTCGGGGGGAGATGCCGGCTCGGCTGTTCAGCAGCGCAGTTCCATGGACGCCGATGACATGCCCGCTACGCAGGAAAAAAAAGAACCCTACCAGATCCATCGGCAGTTTATCCTGACCCAGATCAGGTCGGGCTTCCTGCTCATCGACCAGCAGGCGGCCAGCGAACGCATTTTGTACGAGCGCTACCTGATCGCATTTTCCCAACAACCCATAGCTACCCAACAAGCGCTGTTTCCCAAAAACCTGCGTTTATCGGCTGCAGATGCGGCCATTTTGAACGATATTTTACCGGAATTGAACAGTTTGGGTTTCGACATTGCGCCTTTTGGCGGCACTGAATTTGTGATACACGGGGCACCCGCAGAAATGGGCAATTCCGGCATGGAAGAAGCATTGCTTGAACAGGTGCTGGCCCAGTTCAAAGAAAACATGGAGTTGCAGCTGGGTATACACGAGAACCTGGCCCGATCCATGGCCCGCAATGCGGCCATCAAGCGTGGCCGCCTGCTGAGCATTGCTGAAATGCAGGAACTCATAGACCAACTTTTTGCCTGTACCGTGCCATACAGCAGTCCAGGCGGTTCGCCTTGTATGCAAACCTACAACCTCGAAGATTTGCAAAAGCATTTCTCTGCCTAATGCCCTTAATATGACCCAGTTTGCTTTTTATCAACCGTTTACAGGCGTTGTCCGACACTTGATCATCATCAATGTCCTGATGTTTTTCGGCTCTTATATAGTGCTTGGCTCGGAAAGCTGGAATACAGACTTGCACAGTTACAGCGATCTTGGACGGCTGATGTTTGCCCTGTACCTGCCGGGTTCGGTCAATTTCAGGCCCTGGCAGATCATTACCCACATGTTTATGCATGCCGACTTTGGGCACTTGCTCTTCAACATGCTTTCGTTGTATTTTTTTGGTCCGCCCATTGAACGCGTATGGGGCACTTTCCGGTTTTTATCCTATTACCTTATTTGTGGTCTGGGTGCCATGGCGCTTCATGTGGGTGTGCAATGGTGGTCGTTGTCGCAAGCCGGATTTGACCCAACGGCCTACAACGTGCCCATGCTGGGCGCTTCCGGTGCCATTTTTGGCATCCTGGTGGCCTTTGCCTGGTTGTTTCCCGATCAGATCATCAGCCTGATTTTTCCGCCAATATCGCTAAAAGCTAAATATTTTGTGCCAATCATGGCTGCCTTAGAACTCTTATACGGTGTGCGTGGTTATTCTTCCAACGTAGCTCATTTTGCACATTTGGGTGGCGCTTTGGTCGGATTTTTGCTTATCCTCGTTTGGTATAAACCTTTTGGTAAATAAATGGCGCTTTTCAGTTCGATATGGGACGATTTCCGTGGCGCATTCCGCAGCGGCAACATGGTGACCAAATTGGTCATGGTCAACGTCACCGTCTGGGTGCTGGTGAGTACCGCCAACATCCTGCTCTGGCTGGTCATGGGCGGACAAGACGTCAGCATGATGTTTTTTAGCGGGCTAAGCCACCTCTGCATGCCCGCTGATCCGTTGCGCCTGCTGACGCATTTGTGGACGCCAATCACCAGTATTTTTCTGCATCAGGGATTTTTTCATTTACTGAACAACCTCATAGGTCTTTACCTGTTTGGGGCCATAGTGGGTGACTTGGTGGGCGACCGGCGCGTGTTGCCCATTTACCTCATGGGCGGCCTGGTAGGCAACCTGTTGTACCTGATTTCGGCCAACCTGCTGCCCTACCTGGGCCAGTATGCCCTGGGCGCATCGGGCGCAGTGATGGCATTTGCCGGCGCTGCCATCATTCTGGCACCCGACTACCGGGTGGCGCTCCTGCTGCTGGGAGAAGTGAAAGTAAAGTATATTGTGCTGGTGATGCTCCTGCTCGACCTGCTGGGCATAGCCAACCAGGTAAACACAGGAGGGCACATCGCGCACTTGGGCGGCTTTGCATTTGGCTGCTGGTTTGTGTACCGCCTGCGCGATGGATACGATATGGCCCTTCCGGTAAACCGTTTGCTCGACCGCATCGGGGGCTGGTTTGCCAGGGGGAGGCGAACTGCCGCTAAACCGTCGAAAGTGCGCACCTTGCAAAAAGTATATCAGAATCCGGGGGGCAAACCCAAGCCGGCCAATGTCGGCGAACAGATGCCTTCAGCCTCTTTTCAGGAAAGATTAGACGCCATTTTGGACAAAATAAAAGCCAATGGCTACGAAAGCCTCACGCAGGAAGAAAAAGATTTTCTTTTTCAGGCCAGCAAAAAATAGCCGGCTCTTCCCGCTCAAGCAACCATGCGATCCCTGATAGCCTACTTCCTTAAAATTGCGAGTGTGTTGGTGGCATTTGCCACCCTCTTGTCTTACCTGTCGCCCTATGTCAATCCGGGGCGTTTCCCCTGGATCGCTTTTTTTGGCACCGCTTATCCCTGGTTGCTCTTTCTGAACCTGATTCTGCTCTTTTTATGGTGGTGGGGCCGAAACCGCTTTGCTTTTTATCATTTGGGCATCATTTTGCTGGGCTGGAGTTCACTCAGCGGCTTTTGGGGCATGCACTGGGCCAACGATCCCATCCCCGAAGACCACATGCTGGTGGTGACGCATAACCTGGGCAATATCCTGGGCAATAAAAAACGCACGGCCGACAATTACCTGCAGGCAGCCGATGCGTATGCGGCCTACCTTCGGCAGCAAGGTGTGCCGGATGTTATTTGTACTCAGGAAACCAGCGCGTATTTCTACCGCCGCCTGGCCGAGAACCTGGGTTATGCCCACACATTTAACCTCAAAAAGGGCACCGTCATCATGAGCAAATACCCTATGGAGGCTGGCGGAGACATCCCGTTGGGCAAAACGGCCAACTCGGCTTTATGGGCCGACCTCAACGTCGCGGGGCATGTGCTAAGGGTGTACAATGTGCACCTGCAGTCGAACCGGGTAACCGCTGAAACAGAAAAAGTACTGGAAGACCCCGACGCCATAGACCATGGCTCCTTCAACGA
>JBMOHO010000044.1:0-16108 GCA_049317805.1 Saprospiraceae bacterium | reverse complement strand
CTCCAGCCTTCGTAGAAGTGAAAGCGGCCCGACATCACCACCACCGGGTGACTGCCTAAATGCCCGAAGAGGAGCTTGCCCGCGTGGCTTTGCACGGTGCTTTTGGCAAAATGCGGTATGCCGGCGTACGGTACCTCGGCCACCAGGTCTACCGATTCGGCCAATTTGCCCAGGCCGGTACCCAGTACAATGCCGGTGCGGGGCTGAAAATCGGTGTGCTGCCGCAGGGTATCGGCCGCTTCTATGATTTGATCGTATAATGCCATGTTTGCGTTTATTCCGTGACGGTGGGTGCAGCGGGTTGGGTGTCTTTTGAACGCCAGTAATGCGCTAGAGCGTATCCGGACACGAGGTCCCAAATGCCGTACCAAGCCGCTATGAGCGCCATGCCGCCCAGACCGTCAAAGAAACGGAATATCAACAACAAACCGAGCGCGGTGTTGTGCACCCCGGCCTCAAAGCTCAGCGTGCGGCAGTCTGGCTCCGACAGTTTGAGCGCGCGCGCAATCCAGTATCCGCCCGTCAAGGCGATGCCATTTTGCACCAATACGATCAAAAAGACAAACCCGAGATAATTGGCCAGGTTGGCCCGGTTGCCCAGCAAGGCCAACACCAGGATGCTGAAAAATATAATCAAGGCCAAACGCTGCACCCAACTCCGAATCTGGTTTACAAAAGCCGGCGCGTAATGGTGTAGGGCCATGCCTAGGGCCAGTGGGGCGATGATCAATTTCAGGATGATCATCACCATATCGAAAAAGCCGATTTCGAACGTGTTGCGCAGCGCCGCCGCCTCCGGCAAAAAACCGCTCCAAAACCAAAAACCGGCTGGCGTGAGCACCGTGGCGCTCAAAATCAGGATGGCGTTGAGGGTAATGGACAAAGCAATATTGCCCCTGGCGTAATGGGCCAGAAAATTGGTCATGTTGCCCGACGGACACATGCTGACCAGGATCATGCCCAGCGCCATGCTCACCGGCGGTTGAGACACCATAATAATGCACAAGGTCAACAGCGGGAACAACAGGTATTGTACTCCAACACCCACGAGCAATGGTTTGGGGAAATCAAGCACTTTTTTAAACTCGTTCACCCGAATGTCTAACGAAACGGCAAACATGAGAAAGGCCATGGCCCAATTGAGGAGGGCTAATTGATCTGGATTGAAATTAATTTGAAGCTGATCAACAGGGTGCATGTACGCTTGTTTTAGGGGCGAAAGTTATGCAATCCGGGAGAACAAAAGGAGGAACGTCAGGTCAGCACTGCTTAAACAAGGAGACTTATTTATTTGCTTTGGACGCCGAAGGGGCGACGACTTCCTGTTTTTCAACAAGCCCTGTTTGCCGCGGCACTTCCACGCGCAGGGGGCGCACCGGATCGCCGTCGAACCACTGGCCCATGTACCGCTGGGCAGGCGTGTTGCCAAAAGCCACCTCGGCACCCCGGCCGGTTCGGAGGATATCCATCAGCGCATCAGCTAATTTCCAGTAGCAGTACTGGTCTACTGCATTCACCCGGTTGTTGATGGCGGCGCGGTTGACGGTGTAGTTGCGCAGGGCGCAATCCATGTCGGGGTCAACGCTGTACGGTTCGTAGTGCGACGAGGTGAGGCGGCGGTCTTTATGCGGTTCCGAATAATGCTCCACTAAGTTGCGCATGGGGGTGTGTACGGCGGTTTCGAACACCAGGCGGCTGAAGGTATCGGCCACCACTTCGTCTTTGTTGCCTACGACGGTGAGGAGCAGCAAATCGGCCGGCAAACCTTCGTACGATTTTTTGACGGCATTTCGAATCGGGCCGCTGCCCGGTTCGCACAACAGCATGGCTTTGGGTTGAGGGATGCCGAGAGCCGCCCAATCGACGCCCATGTTGGCGGCCGTGACCCCGCCGTACGAATGGCCAATGTAGAGCATCCTGTCGGCCCGCGGAAACGTTCGGCCTTCCTGCCGCAGGCGCTCCAGGGCGTCCCGAACAGCCGTGGCGGCATTGGCGGCGAAATGCACCGGACGGGGCGACAAGAGGTTTTTTTGATAGCGCGGATACACCACAATGAGACCTTGCGCCACCAGGTGTTTGATCCATTGGCCATACAGCACCGGGTTGTAGCCGCCATAGCCGTGCAGGAACACCACCACGTTGGCGGTATCGGGCACAGGAGCAACCGGTTCAAAAAGCCAGTACCCGTCTGCTTTTGTGGCAAAATCGCGCATGCGGACTTCAGCGTGGCGGTATGTTGCGGGGTCGGGGTACCATGTTTTTTGGGCCCAAATGGCCTGGAAACCGGTGCAAACAAGGAGTAAGTACAAATGACGCATGGTGTGTTTGAGCGTAGGCGCAGTGTTAACGCTGAAAACGGGGGAAATTGTTTGGGATTGGTTGCCGGTTTAATACAAAAACCCAAACAACCACAGCGGAATCTGATTGCCCACACCGGTTTCGATGTCGTCCAATACCAGAAAACCATCGGGTTTGCCACTCAGTTGCCTTCCTTTTTTGCCCTTGCCACCTACTTCCAGCAGGTATCGTTCATTGACCAGAAAATCGGCAGCATCAGGCGCTGAAAGGTCGGTAATGCACGATAATTGGTTGAACAAAAATGTCTCGCGCAGGCTTCCGTTATCAGGTGGCCCATCCGCTAGCGCATAGGCAAGGTTTGTGTTTTCCAGGTATACTTTTTCCGGTTTTTGCAAAGCCGACAAACCGCCGCCCGGCACACACAAGGCGCCAATCAAGCGTGCCTTTTGCAAGTGCGACAGGTAACGCAACACCGTTGCCCTGTCCAACTCAAGGTGTCGAGCCAGGTTTTGAATATTGGGTTTAAACGGCGTAGACAAAGCCAAAAATTGCAGCAGTCGAGATAGTTTTTGCACTTGTTGCACTTTTGCGCCTTCCGCCTGTGCTATGTCAGTCTCCAGCACCAACCGGATGACCTGACGGAGTCGTTGGCGGAAATTGGTGCGGCTTTCCAAAAAATAGGGATAATAGCCTTCCCGAAGATACGCCCCGAAATGTTCAAACGGGCGAAATAACCGGGATAATTCCCGAGAGATGGTTTCGTGCCCGGCGCACAGGTCTTCAAAGGAAACAGCTTGTCCCGTGTATATGCCGGTAAATTGAAGGTATTCGCGAAAGGAGAGGCCCGGAAGATCGTACATCAAAGCCCTTCGGCTCAAATCGACGTCCAATTTGCCCATTTCAATGATGGATGATCCTGTGAACACGAGCATAAGGTCAGGGAAAAAGTCATACAAATTTTTGACTTCTCTTGACCAGTCTGGATACTTGTGCACTTCATCCAGGAAAAAATGCCGATAACCAATCCTTCGAAGGGCTTCAACGGTTTCCCGAAGATTGTGTTTGCTGAAATATAAATCATCCAACGTCAGGTAAATGGCTTTTTCCAAAGACTTCATTTGTTGGAGCAACAAGGTTGTTTTTCCAGTGCCGCGCGCACCGCGAATGCCAATAAGCCGCCAGCTCCAGTCGATGTTGTCCCGCAAAAATCGAACAGGCGTATCGGGTGTTCGAAACGCTAAGTCTTGTGAAATTCGTATTAAATTCTCCATTTATGCTGTATTGATGCAGCAAATATACAAAAAATATGCTGTATGCATACAGCAATATTATTGATTTGCATTTCGCAACATCTAAACACCGTAACTTTGTCCAAATTGCCTGCCTACATGTACAACCCGCGACTCCTCATCCTCTCCATCTGTACCATCACCGCCTGCGGCAACACCCCGGAACCAGTGGCCCAGGCAAACAAAGCAATGCCCCCCCTTGTGGTGGCCGACTCCTTACCGCCCGCCAAGACCAAGCCCGTCATCAAACCCGATTCGAAAGACAAGTCGTCGGAAAAACAATCAGACGACGTGGAAGAGGCGCCCGTACCCACCCCCCCAACCCGCCTGGCACCCTCCGGTGCCGCTGAGCCCTTCATTGAACTCATCACCCTGGCGCCAACCGTACGCGTAGACATCCGTTACGCCACGGCCGATAATTTTACCAAAGCCAAAATATACGACTGCGGCCGCTGCTACCTGCGCCCCGAAGCCGCAGCAGCCATTGCACAGGCACAAGACAACCTCAAAAAAGAAGGCCTGGGCCTGAAAATGTACGACTGCTACCGCCCTTCGCCTTATCAGCAACGCCTGTGGGACAAAGTGCCCGACCCCAACTACGTGACCCCGCCCGCCAAAGGCTCCATGCACTCCCGGGGCGCGGCGGTTGACCTTACGCTCGTCGACCTGGCCACGGGCAAAACATTGGACATGGGCACACCCTACGATTTTTTCGGCCCGGAGGCCCACACCGACTACACCAACCATTCCAAAACAGTGCTCGACAACCGCGCCAAGCTGCGGCGCACCCTGGAGGCCGTGGGCTTTCAGGGCATCCGCACCGAATGGTGGCATTTTTCGTATCGAGCCCAAACCTACCCGTTGTCAGACTGGGTGTGGCCCTGCAAATAACACATGGATACCCAAGCCCTCCTGCGCCGGGTGCGCCGCATCGCCCTGCAATCCAAACGCCGCACGTCCGGACTGTTCAGCGGCGGCTACCACAGCGCCTTCAAAGGCCGGGGCATGTCGTTCAGCGAGGTGCGCCCGTATGTGCAGGGCGACGACGTGCGCGCCATCGACTGGAACGTGACGGCCCGTACCGGCGAACCCCACATCAAACTCTTTGAAGAAGAACGCGAACTCGCGGTGATATTGCTGGTCGACGTAAGCCGCTCTTCCTTTTTTGGTACGCGCGGCCAAACACGCCGCGACCAGTTGGCCGAGCTGTGCGCCATCCTCGCGTTTTCTGCCATTGGCAACCACGACCAGGTGGGCATGGTACTGTTCGCCGACACCGTGCAACGATACATTCCACCCCAAAAAGGCCGCGCGCACGCCATGCTGATCCTGCGCGAACTGCTCAACGCCGAACCAGGCGGCACGTCCACCAACGTGGCCGGGGCCTTGTCGTTTGCGCACAATGTGCTGAAAAAACGCAGCATTTGTTTTGTGTTGTCCGATTTTCAGGCGCCCGACTTTGAAAAACCCCTGCGCGCCCTGGCCCGCCGGCACGACACCATTGGCCTACACGCCTGGGATCCGGCAGAACGAGTGCTGCCGGATGTGGGCCTCCTGCCCCTGCGCGACCCGGAAAGTGGTGCCACCCGTTTGGTAGACACCACCGACCCCGGCTTCCGCCGCCGATACACCTTTCAGTTTGATCAAAGCCAAAGCCTGCTCGAAAAACGTTTCCGCCAGGCGGGTGCCGGCTGGATCAGCCTGAACGTGACAAGCGATTATACACGGGCGTTGCTGCGGTTTTTTGAGCATCGGTGAGGGATTGTTAATGCTCATTTTGAACAGCCTCTCGCTTTCGGAACGTCCACGCTTGTTGCCGGAACCCCTATTACTCGCCCATTACTCTTTTGAGCAAATACTTTTCGGAAGATTTTGAATCCCGCTTGGTTCCGTCGGCGTTCAGGCTAATCAAACCATCGTCCGTGACCTGGTATTTATGCATGCCTG
Source organism: Saprospiraceae bacterium (assembly GCA_049317805.1). Lineage (GTDB taxonomy): Bacteria > Bacteroidota > Bacteroidia > Chitinophagales > Saprospiraceae > M3007. The sequence goes on along the minus strand of JBMOHO010000044.1, from coordinate 10,574 downwards.
ATTCATGGTTCAATGTTACCACATCCCCGGCAACCGTCCACGTTCCATTAGATTCAACCTTTTTGTTCTTTTTGCCCTTGTATTCTTCCTCCAGCGTAAAAGTTCTTGTTTCGTCTGCATTCAAGGTAAGCGCCGTTACGATTCCGTCGCAATCCGGGCATGGCAGCGTGCCGGTATAAAATGCGGCCAAATTTTCAACCAACGCTTGTGCAGCAGCTTCAGTATCGGACTCACCGATACCCATATCACACTCAATTTTAGTCAACAACCATTTCCCGTTTTCTTTTTTCAACTCAAAATTTCGTTCCAGTGGGCTTTCGGGCTGCGTGCTGTACATAGTTGCCGCAACCTTGTCATTGCCAATCGATTTTATGCGAATGGGTGATTGGGTCCAAAAATTAAGGTCCCAATCCTGAGCGCAAAAGTATTTGTCGGCATCCATGCCGGCTGGCTGCCCTTCTCCTTCTTCTTTTGACCAAAGTTCTTCACATGTTTTGTAATAAGCCATGTCATTGTCCAACAGTTCAGAACCCACAAACCCGCTTGCCTTGATGTTGGCCAAATGCTTTTCCAAAAACGGCATGTCCAGGGCATAATGAGCGTTCTCCACTTTAATAAAATAGACCATTTTCGCATCATCATGAACGTACGCGTCATACCATTGATAAAACCCATGTATTGCGTTAGCAATTTCAGTTGAATCTTTGGTAGCAGCATCTGCCGCGGGTACTTTTTGGGTTCCATCCTGACAGGAAAAAAGAACACTGATTGAGAAACAGAGTAGAATTAATTTTTTCATTTTTTTTTCAATTTTTGGTTACAAAATGCGAAAATGCAGACAAAAGCAACCCATCCAGCCCAATAAACTGCAAAAACCTGACCTTCTCCTCCAGCTTTCGACCAACAATATGCCGATGATAATCGGCATCAACCATCTTCTTCGAAGCGAAGGGCAGAGGTCTCCAGGACCACTGCCATCAATCGTTTTTGTTGGTTGGCAGAGCAAAGTTAGGAATTAATTTGTTTGCCTGCATATCTTTTGGGTGTCATAAAGCGCTGGATTCCGCAACCCTTATTTTAGTGCATTGGGCAGCATCAATAAAAAAGGAATTGATTTCGCATAGTTCAATTCATCATAGAACAAGCCAACCCTTTCCAGGCTGTTGTAATAGGCTTGTAGATTTTTGTAATAATAATGCTCACTGCCAATATACCATGCTTTTTCGCCGAGCATTGAATTTAAAAACCATTTTTCGAGCAAACGTCCTATTCTGCCGTTGCCATCATTAAATGGATGAATTTTTACAAATACCAAATGGATTAGAGAAGCATAATAAAACACTTCGGGTATGCTCAGGTCATTTAGCAACAATGCACTCAACTCTGTCCAGAAATTTTCAAACTCAATAGCCACAACAGAAGCCATTGCAGCCTCGTATTGCACCCGTTGTGTTTGTTGCTCCATAATAAGGATGTTGCCGGTTCTTACAACGCCTCGTTGACCTTTGGGCAATAAATGCCTGGTCGCAATGGCATGTGCTTTGTAAAAATTGGGCAATGACAATTTGTTGTCTCTTGCAAATTCGTAAGCCTCAAATAAATCGTTTGGCTTTTCAGTCAGGTTGGGCAGGTATTCTATGTCTTGCAGTTTGTGCTTTAGGTAGCTGTCTATTTCCAGTTGCTCGCCTTCTATTCTTGAAGACGACATAACCGAAACCGCCGTAAAAAAACGAAAACTTTCGGCTGTCCATGCTTTCTTTTTTATTTGCGCAAATGCTTCTTCTATGTCTATATCAAGCATGGAAGTGTAGGTGGCAAAATATTGGTCGGTTAGTTTTTTCATACCACTTCTGTTGCTGTTTTTAATGCTCCGCTAAATGCTTTTTGTAAAATACTCTTTTTGAGTTCTTCTAAATCGTTTATTTTTTGCTGATAAATGGTTTCTAATTTTTTGGTTTCGGCTGATAAGGCATCGGTCTTAAACTTTTTGAGATAGGGGAATAGTTTGTGGTCCACAAAGTCTTTTAGGTGGTCAAGGTATTTGAGGAACAACACCCAGGAAGTTTGCTCTACATAGTCCAGTTCGCTGCCACACCCTGCGTCCTTGTGCAGTATGTCGTCTATATTTTTAAAGGTCTGTTCAAACATATTTTGTGTTCTTTTTTGTCAATTCGAAAAGCTAGTATACAGGTCTGGTGCGGTGGTAAAATTTAGTGCCTTTTAATATCCATGAAAGAATATAATCTTTTTCAATCTGCTGGTCACGAACGCGAGCAGCTCTTGCTTTTTGCTGTATTTCTCCGGGCTTAATCATGTGTAAATGGCAGATTTAATGGTTTCGGTTTCTAAGTTTTGCTGAATGCTCCAACGACTGTTGCGTTTGCCGATCTTTGGCAATTCGGTGTCAAGCACTATATAAGAAGCAGTTTTTATTTTTTGTAAATTGTCAATGATTTCTGAATTGATGTTGAGTATTTCCAACAAAAATCCCAATCGCTTTATTACCGCTTGTGAATCAAATTTTACAGCATAATCAAACAGTATATCGAATTTTATTTTTTCTTTTGATGTATAAATTGCCCTTGCTACTTCCACTATTCCACCAGCATAGTCAGGTTTGAACAGGCAGTCAATAAATGTTTTTTCTAAATCAGAACAAAGCACTTTATTGAAACTATCAATCCATATTTTTTTTGCACCAAAAAAATGTTTGTCGTTGTGATAAATAAATTGGAAAGGAACGTTCTTTATTTCAATTTGAGAAGGTCTGATTTGTTTTGATACAACAATTTGTTCTTTCAAAGAAGGTTGTGTGATGAGATTATGAATCTGCAAAGCGGAATAGTAACCAATATAATATTGAGCATCATTTACCAAGTTTCCCGCTATTAAATGCCAGTCGGGCATAAAATTTTCAGCACTTGCTTCGTATGGTATGATGTAATAAACTCCGTCTTTCAATCTCATCAGAAGTCCACGCTTTGTCATGTCACTTAGAAGTTCCCGAAGTGTGCTTTCCTTTGAATCAGGCATTGCGTGGAATGCTTCGCTATAGTCAAAGCAAGTCTTGTTCTGTCCATTGAAATAGGATAGAAGTTCGTTTGATTGCGTTGATATGTATTTACTTTTCATAGTAATATTGTCAGGATAAACCTGACTGCAATGATACGAAAGATAATTTGATATTTTGCCTTTTTGCTTTGAAAAATTATATTTTTTTTTGCCGCAGTTGGAGTCCTCGCCAACTGCAACGGCGGAGCCACCACCCAAATACAATCACTCATTCCACCGCTTATTGTCGGCGAGGACGCCAACAAGGGCAAAAAAAGCAGGACATAACAAATAGTTTTAAAAGACAAAAAAAACGGTTAACTTTGTGGGAAAATATGTTATGAAATTTGTAGATGTAAAAAACGACGTTGCGTTCCGCAAGATATTCGGTAATGAGAACAAAAAAGTCATTTTGATTTCGTTTCTCAATGCCGTTTTAGACTTGGAGGGTCAGAATCGAGTAAAGGAAGTAACCTTGCTCAACCCTTTCCAACTTCCTCGCATTGCAGGGGAAAAATCTTCCATCATTGATGTCAGGGCTACGGATGAGAAAGGGGCAACCTTCATCGTCGAAATGCAAGTCGCCGAACCGGCAGGGTTCGACAAGCGGGTGCTTTACTATTCCAGCAAAGACTACGCTGGGCAAATCAACACTGGAGAGGATTACCCGCTTCTTCGACCTGTCTATTTTATCGGAGTACTAAATTTTGACTACTTTATGGGCAAGGACTACCTGTCTTCTCACTTGATTGTGGATGAGGCAACAGGAGAGAGTGCTTTCAAAGATTTGAAGTTTCGCTTTATTGAGTTGAAAAAATTTAATAAAAAAATACATGAATTAAAAAATATTGTAGATAAATGGGTTTTCTTCATCAAGAACGCAGAGGAGTTGGAGGTTATGCCAGAAAACATTGATGATGAAGGGTTGAAAGAGGCATACGAAGAAGCGGCGCAGCACAATTGGACAAAAGAAGCGTATGATGCCTACATCTATTCGGGTATAAGAGACCAAGATGATAGAGGAAGAATCGAATTGGCTGAACAAAGAGCAAAATTTGAGCAACTTGTTGAATTGGTTTTAAACCTGTATAACAATGGAGTAACCATCGATATTATTGCCAAGTCAGCCAATAAATCAGAAGAAGAAATAAGGCAAGTAATTGAAAATCAAAAAGATAAATAAGTGCCGACCACAAGCAAACGCTACCTCAATTCAGCGCCCGCCACATCAAATCCTTCAACGCCTGAATGTTGTAACCCGTAGCTGCGGAGATGAATATAGCCGGTATCCCTTCCGGCAACGTGGCGCGGAGCATGGTTTCCAGTTCGTCGTCTATCAGGTCGCGCTTGGTGATGGCCAGCAGGCGGGGTTTGTCGAGCAGTTCGGGGTTGAACATGTTCAGCTCATTGAGCAGGATGTGGTACTCCGCACCGAGGTTACGGGCGGTGTCGCTGGGCACCATAAACAGCAGCACGCTGTTGCGCTCAATGTGGCGCAGGAACTGGTGCCCCAGCCCGCGGCCTTCGTGTGCGCCTTCGATGATGCCCGGTATGTCGGCCATGATGAAGTTTTGCCCCGGCCGCACTTCCACGATGCCCACGTTTGGCACCAGCGTGGTGAACGCATAGTCGGCAATTTTGGGCTTGGCAGCGCTCACCACACTGAGCAGGGTGCTTTTGCCCGCATTGGGAAACCCGACCAGCCCGACGTCGGCCAAAATTTTCAACTCCAGCACCACCCAGCCTTCCATGCCGGGTTCGCCGGGTTGGGCATATCGGGGCGATTGGTGGGTAGACGACTTGAAAAAATTATTGCCCTTGCCGCCCCTGCCGCCGGGCATCAGGATTTCGCGCTGGCCCGGCTCCGTGATTTCCAGCAGCACTTCGCCGGTATCCGGATCGCGGGCAACGGTGCCCAAAGGCACTTTTACGGTCACGTCTTTGCCGTCGGAACCGGTTTTGAGGCCTCCACGGCCTACATCACCGTCTTCGGCGTAAATGTGTTTTTTGTAGCGCAGCGACAGCAGCGTCCACTCCTGTGGATCGGCTTCGAGCCATACGTGTCCTCCGCGCCCGCCGTCGCCGCCATCGGGGCCACCGCGCGGATTGGTGGGTCCGCTGTAGAAGTGCACGCTTCCGGCGCCGCCTTTTCCGGAGCGAAACATAATTTTTACGTAATCAACGAAGTTTTGTGCGGCCATTAATCTTTTCTTTGAGCCGCAAAAGTAAGCCAATTAACACCAACTATTTTTTATGGCATCAAAGAATGCAAAAACACAACCCATTGTGCCCAAAGACGAGATTGTATGGTTGGAGGGCCCCAACTCCCGGGGCTTCGAACTCGCCTTCGCTTTCCGGGTGTTCAGGGAGTTCCTCAAAGGCTTTCGAGGACTGCACTTTATTGGCCCATGCATCACCGTATTTGGGTCGGCACGTTTCAAGGAAGGTCATCGGTACTATGAATTGGCCCGACAAGTGGGCTACCGCCTGGCGGCCGATCTGGGTCTGACCGTCATGACTGGCGGTGGCCCCGGTGTGATGGAAGCCGCCAACCGGGGTGCCCGGGAAGCCGGAGGCCGCTCGGTGGGCTGCAACATCCTGCTGCCCCACGAACAACACCACAATCCGTATCTCGACAAGTTTGTCACTATACGCTATTTCTTTGTGCGCAAGGTGCTGCTCGTCAAATATTCCTACGCCTTTGTGATTCTTCCCGGCGGGTTTGGCACCATGGACGAGCTGTTTGAAACCCTCACCTTGGTGCAAACAAAGACCATCGAGCACTTTCCAATTGTGGTCATGGGCATGGATTACTTCCGCGATCTTCAGGCGTACATGCAGTTTATGGCTTCGGAGGGCACCATTTCACCGGAAGACCTCGACCTGATCCTGTTTACCGATGACGTGGACGAAGCGATGGCGCACATCCGCAAATACCTGCACGACAACTACCGCGTGGTACCCCGGCGCAAACCCGTGTGGTGGTTGTTCGAAAAAAGTTGATTGTCCATTTGTTTATCTGCACTACCCATGACCACCCAACTCCTCCCCATCATCCGCTATTTCCACCAGCGCAACTGGGCACCCGCTACCAGCGCCAACTACTCGTTCAGGCTGCCCGGGCAGGTGGGTTTCACCATTTCCCGCTCGGGGGTCGATAAATCGGCGTTTTCCGAACAGGATCTGATGGACGTAGATGCGCAGGGGCAGCCTACACCCGCATACGCACACCTCAAGCCTTCCGCCGAAACGCTGCTGCACGCCCTGCTGTACCGACTGTTTCCGGCTACCGGTGCCATTTTGCACACCCATTCGGTGGTCAACACGGTGTTTTCCCGATTACAAATAGACAAAGGCCACGCGCAATTTAAAGGTTATGAACTGCAAAAGGCGATTGCCGGGGTAGATACCCATGCGTCCACGCTGGAATTGCCGGTGTTTCCCAACAGCCAGGACATGGGTCAGCTCTGCACGCTTATAGAACCGTATTTGCTCGAAAACCCCGCTTGCAAAGGGTTTTTGCTCAGCAGCCACGGGCTGTACGCCTGGGGTGCCGATCTGGCCGAAGCCAAACGCCATGTGGAAGCCTATGAGTTTTTGATGGAATGTGCGTTGCGGGAGCGCTAACTGACCTGCCAAATGGGCAGATCGGGCAGTTTTGCCGTGATGTTCAGCCGTTCGCCTGTTAGCGGGTGCTCAAACGCTATTTTCCACGCGTGCAACTGGATGCTGCGGTCCGGATTGCCGCGCCGGGCACCGTATTTCACGTCGCCGCGGATGGGGCAACCCATGGCTGCCAGTTGGGCTCGAATCTGGTGGTGGCGCCCGCTGACGGGTATGATTTCCAGGAGCCAGTAGCGCTGGGTTTGGGACACCACGCGGTAGTGCAACTCCGCTTTGGCAGCACCGGGTTGGGCGTCGGGGTACAGGATGCTCTTGTTGCCCGTTTTGGATTTGCCGATGTAGTGCACCAGATTGCCCGATTCGGCCGGCGGCGGTGCCTGCACGAGGGCTAAGTACACCTTGTCGACGAGTTGTTGCCTGAACTGGTCTGTCAGGTGGGTCATGGCTTCTGCGGTGGCCGCCAGCAGCACCACGCCGCTCACGGGCCGGTCTATCCGGTGCGCCAGGTGCATGGTCTTGTTGGCGTGCTGGTTTGCCCAATCGAGCAGGGCATCATCGCCAGTGGGGTCGGGTTGCACGGGCATGCCGGGCGGCTTGTTGAGCACCAGCAGGTGCTTGTCTTGAAAAAGTACTTCGGGCGTCATGGCTCAAAGATGCGAAGGGTTTGGCAAAACTGAACCCTCTGGGTGATGATGTGTTGTACGGTGGTGGTGAAACACCAACGAATCCACACCAACCCCATGTTTTTTGTTGTTCTCGCTTTATTGGTTGCCCTGGATTGGTACGCCTTCCAGGGTATCCGTACGCTCACAGCTACCTGGCCTGCGGTTTGGGGCCAGTCGGTGCGCTGGGGCTTTTGGGTGGCCAGCCTGTTGCCGGTATTGATGGTGCTGCCTGGCCGCGATTTCTGGAACCAATACCCCGGTGCAAGGCAGACATTGTCTGTCGTGTTCAGCCTGTATGTAGGATTTTTGGTATCAAAACTGATTTTTGTATTGCCGCTGCTGGTTGAAGATGTGGCGCGCGTAGCCACAGGTATGACCGCCAAATCGGGCGACCGGTTTATGCCGAGTCGCCGCCTGTTTGTCAGCCAGGTGGCCATCGGGCTGGCGGCTGTGCCGTTTACCGCGTTTTTGTACGGCATCCTCAAAGGAAAATACGATTACACCGTGCACCGCCACACCTTGCGCATAGCCGGGCTGCCCGAGGCGTTCAGGGGGTTTACCATCACCCAAATATCCGATGTGCACGCCGGAAGTTTTGACAACCGCTCGGCGGTACAGCGCGGTTTAAACATGGTAGCCGATTTGAAGAGCGATCTGCTGGTGTTTACGGGCGATATGGTGAACAACCGCTCCGAAGAGTTTGAATCGTGGGTGGAGGCTTTTAGCCGATTGCAGGCGCCGTTTGGCAAATTTTCCATTCTGGGCAACCACGATTACGGCGATTATTTCTCCTGGCCCAGTACGGAGGCCAAAGACCAAAACATGGATTTACTCAAAAATTTTCATCAACAAGCCGGTTTCCGACTGCTGCTCAACGAAAACATCAACCTCGAAAAAGACGGCGAGCGCATTACACTCGTGGGCGTCGAAAACTGGGGCAAAGGGTTTGTGCAGCATGGCGACCTTAATAAGGCGCTGGAAACGGCACCCGCCGACACGGTCAAAATCCTGCTCTCGCACGATCCCTCGCACTGGGAAGAACACGTGAAAAACCACCAGACCCACATCCACCTCACGCTGTCGGGCCACACCCACGGCATGCAAATGGGCGTGGAAATTCCAGGGTTGAAATGGAGTCCCATCAAATACCGCTATTCCAAATGGGCGGGCATGTATTCGGAGCAGGAGCGTTATTTGAACGTAAACCGCGGTTTCGGCTTTTTGGGCTTTTCCGGGCGTGTGGGTATATGGCCGGAGATTACGCAGATTGAGTTGGTGCCGTTGGGGTAGAGGGCTCGGCAGGCAACGGAGCACGGCAAATGATTTACCCCTTCACCTCCTCATAATCCACATATTCCCCGTCTTCATCTGCAAAACGACGCACTTCCACCCGCGTTTCTGCAGGCGGTGGCGTTGGAGGGGGCGGCGGAGCAGGCGGCAACAACATCCTGCGGAGGGTCACATACAGCCACCAAACGGCTAATCCGGTAAAAATCCACTTAAACAACATAGGCGTCAAGAAGCCGGCACGCGGTCGGCCTGTTTTTTTTCCACCCACCATTTCAGGAACGGGTGGCTAAACACAGCGAGCAAAATAATGGCTACGCCGATGTAAAATCCGGGACTCAGCTCCCGGTCTTCCCGGAAAACGAGGATAGACAGTATAACACCATAAACAGGCTCGAGGTTGATGGTCAGGTTGGTCGAAAATGCAGTGAGGTGCCGCATGGCCAACAAGGAAAGGTAATAAGTGAACAAGGTACACGCCCACGACAACACGAATATCCAAAACCAATCAATCCCCTGCGGCCAAAACGGAAGCGGATTGGCTTTCATCAAGGCAAACGGCAACGCCACACTGCACACCACCACCGCGCCAAACAATTCCACTAAGGTAATAGACAGCGGTGGCGGGGGAATCTTTTCATCCAGCATCTTTTTGTTGAAAGCCGTGAACACCGCTGCCAACAGGGCACCCACCACGCCTACGGCAAACCCCAGGCGGTACGTCCAGTTGATGTTGCCCACCAGCAAGGCCATGCCGGGCAAAATGAAAATGCCCAGCGCCAGCTCGTAGCCTTTTACCTTCTTTTTCAGGATCAATGGCTCCGACAAGGCCGAAAAAAACGACGCCGTAGCCATGGTAGCCACCGCCACGGAGGCATTGGACAACTTGATGGCACCGTAAAAACACAACCAGTGCACCCCCACCAGCAAACCAATGCCAAACAAACGCCAAAACTGGTTGCGCGTGAGCGCCCGCAACGGCGCCTTGGGCATCAGCACGAAAAGCGTGGTACAACTGATCACCACCCGCCACCACACCAATGGCAGGGCCTGCAAAGTGATCAACTTGCCCAAAATGGCGGTGAATCCCCACAGGAATACACAAATGTGCAAATACAAATACGCGCGCAACTTGTCGGTCATGGTCGGCAAAAGTACGCCCGATTTTACCAACAAGTGCCACCCAGGCATTTGACGTGTTTAGACTTTGTCCAAATTATACCCCAAAACAGGTGGTTTACATCGGCATGACATTGGCCGTGCGCCAGCATTCTACTTTTGCACCACACCTGAGCGACATACCCTGTTTAATTACAAAACCAACATGCTAGACGGTTTTCACATCCTGACACTCACGCACAAACAGGTTCCATTGGCCTCCATTGGCCAGGCTATGGCACCCGAAAGCGGGGCAGAATCAACCCTCCGGGGTATAAAGCAGTTGTTTGGCTGGGATGAACTCTACTATCTCGCCACTTGCAACCGGGTCATGTACCTGTTCTATGATCGCCAACCCGTACCAGAGGCACTGCCTGGCATGCTGATGGAAGTGCTGCACCCGAGCTGGAATGCCGCCGAAATCGAAAATGAAGCCAAACCCATGTCCCTTTTGCACGGCGCAGCAGCCGTGGCACACCTGATGGAAGTGGCGTCTTCTATGGACAGCCTTGTGGTGGGCGAACGCGAAATTATCCGTCAACTGCGCGAAGCGTACGAACAATCCAAACAATGGGGCCTGACGGGCGACCACCTGCGCTTGCTCATGCGCTACACCATCGAAACCGCCAAATCCATTTATACAGAAACAGGCATCGGCGACAAGGCCCTGTCTGTCGTTGCCCTGGCTTACCAGGCGCTCGAACAACGCGGGCTGAACCCCGACGCCCGCATCCTCATGATCGGAGCCGGTCAAACCAACGCCTTGTTTGCCAAATTTTTGTTCAAATA
>JBMOHO010000043.1:0-16110 GCA_049317805.1 Saprospiraceae bacterium | reverse complement strand
AGCCATCGCCTCGCTCACTTTGGAAGACTTAAAACATATTAAGCTTGCTTGATGGTTGTTGTAACTTGCATTCAAGCCTTCCGCACAAACGCTGACTTGAGCCCCATGGCTCCAAATCCGTCTATTTTGCAGTCGATGTTGTGGTCGCCTTCAGTCAGGCGAATGTTTTTCACCTTGGTACCCGCCTTGACAGGCCTGGGCATTCCTTTTACCGGCAAATCTTTGATGACGATCACCGAATCGCCGTTTTGCAGCTCATTTCCATTGGAGTCCAACACCACTAACGGGCCATCACCTGCTGCGACGTCTTGCGCTGTAGTGGCAGGTTCCCATTCCTGGAAACACTGAGAACAACTCATTACGCCTTCATTTTCGTAAGTGAGATCGGATTGGCAGTAAGGACAAATCGTGGTAACAGACATAATAGTGGTGGCTTTTTGTTTAAATACTCCTTTATCGCTTGGCAATCTTCACCTCATACACCTTCCCGGCCTTGTTGGTCAGCTTGCTGTCGACCAGCCACGGGTTGTACACCTTGAGCATGCGGTAGGATATGCCGTACTGGGCAGCGAAATCGGCTAAATTGGGAATGGGGCCATCTACCCGTACGGTTGTGTAATTGCCCAGCGGTTGGTATAAGTGGTCTTTTTCGATGTGGTATTCGTACGATTCGGGGTGTTGCATCACCTCTTTGATGGCCACGATGCGGAAGGGGTAGCGCATGGTTTCGTCGGCCGCGAGGTTGAGGTCGTAGAAGGTTTGGGCGCGTTGTTTGGCCATTTCGCCCCCTATGCGCCCCGGGCCACCATTGTAGGCGGCGGCGGCCAGGGTCCATGAACCGAGTTGCTCTTTTTGGCCTTTGAGGTATTTGCAGGCGGCGTGGGTGGCTTTTTCGAGGTGGTATCGCTCGTCCACTTCACTGTTCACTTCGAGGCCAAACTGGATGGCCGTTTCTTTCATGAACTGCCACACGCCTTTGGCGCCGGCAGGGGAGACGGCGTTGGACAGGTTGCTCTCGGCCACGGCCAGGTATTTGAGGTCTTCCGGTACGCCGTTTTCTTTCAAAATAGGCTCCACAACGGGGAAAATGGCGTGGGCCCTTTTGAGCGCGAGGATGCTGGCAGAGTGGAAATACACGTTTTTGAGGAGCTCTGCGTCCAGGCGTTCGCGGACGTCGAAGTTGTCCATCGGCAGTTTTTCCCCGCAAAAATCGAATTCCCGGTTCAGGTTGATGGACCGCACCGTTTGTTCCGGGCCCACATAAGCGGGTTCGTCGCCCTTGAACGACCAAAGCAGCAGCGACAACAGCATGCCCGCCATAATGATGTTGAGGAAAAGGAGTATGCGAGACATGGGCGTTATTTTCGTTTGTAAACCGGCACCGTCGAGCAGGGTTCGCCAAACAGAATGGATTTGGCAACGGGTTGCAGGCGTCGGGTTATTTCCAGGTAGGCGGATGCGGGCACGGGTTTATCCGAGCAACCTTTGACCACGATGCGTTTATCCTTGTAATCGTCGATGGGCAAAGCGGCAATTTTTTTCCAATAGGCCGTTTCCACAAATTGGTCGGGCAAGCACAAGGCAATGTCGTTGACAAACGGGGTAGCAAGGGTGGTCACCAACATATAAGCCCACATGGGAATGATGGCGTCGGTAGAGCAAAAAAGGGCGATGTTTTTGCCCTGGTATTGCGTCCAGTCATGGGCATCAAGGGCCTCGCGGAAGTCCTTTTCCTTGAGCATAAGCTCCATGAAGAGGTAATCTTTCAGGTCAAAAGGGACAATGTCGCCTGAAGGAAAAAAGTTTTCCAGGTCGATGGTGACCAGGCCGCTGTTGGCCACGCGGTTGATCAATGGTTTATCAGAAACGGAAACAACGTCCATAGAATACAAAGTTAAGTCATTCGGGCTGCTCCGGCAAATCGGCGAAGGTATTTTCCTCCAGACCTTGCTGTTCACCGATGGAGTTTTCGATGTCGCGGAAATCTTTGGGTTTGGGCAAATCGGCGAGGTCTTTGAGCCCAAAATAGTCCATAAATTTTTCGCTGGTGCCGTAGAGAAGGGGTCTGCCGGGGCCGTCGCTGCGGCCGACAATGGAAACAAGTTCTTTTTCCAAAAGTTTCTGGAGGGCGTAGTCGCAGTTGACGCCACGGATTTCTTCCAGTTCCGATTTGGCCACCGGTTGTTTGTAGGCCACCAGAGCCAGGGTTTCCAGGGCTGCTTGCGAGAGGCGTTTTTTGGTGGTTTGCTTCAGGAAAACCGACACGGTGTGGTGGTAAGCGCCTTTGGTCATAAACTGGTAGCCGCCGGCAATTTCCACCAGTTCAAACGCGTAAGGTCCGCTGTGGTAATGGTGTTGTATGGCTTGGAGGGCAGACACCACATCGTCTGCGGGCACCTCGGTTTCCAGCACTTCGTGGAGCACGGCGCTCAGGTCTTCTAAAGTGATGGGTTGGGTGGCGGCAAAAATGAGGGCTTCGATGTGCGGTTGGAGCATGGCGGGCATCAGTATTTAACAACTTCCTGTTTGAACAACTCGTTGCGGGGGCCGCGCACCTGCATGGTGACGATGGGGCGGTCGTTGATCCAGGCGATTTGCAGGAGGCCGAAGTTTTTTCGGACCACCATTTCGCCTTGTCGGTATTTGTTGGGTTCGTTGTCGTTTGGCCGGGTATGCGTCATGCCGCTCGACGTGAAATCGTACAGCGGATAGGGCAAGCCGATGACGTCCATGCGCGAAATTTCGGCCATGTGGCGGTCGCCTGACAGGAAAAGGGCGTTCTTGGGTTGGGTTTTGACGATCAGGTTGATGAGTCGTTTGCGGGCGGCGGGGAAGTTGGCCCATTTTTCAAACGGTTGTTCGTCTGACAGGATCTGTATGCTCGAACCAATGATGTTCAGGTTGGCTTTGCTGTTTTTGAGTTCTTTTTCGAGCCATCGCCACTGGGCTTCGCCCAAAATATCGCCTTCGGTGTTGGGCAGGTAGCGTTTCACCTTGGTGGGGTCTGATTCCAGGGGGTCTCGGAAGTAACGGGTATCGAGCAGGATGATTTTGATGGTCTGGGGCGCTTTGCCGAAGGTGTACGACTGGTACGCGCCTTCGCGTTTGCGGGCGGGCGAATCTTTGGCCACGTCGAGGAAATCCATCAGGATTCGTTTGGCGCCTTGTTTAGTGGGGTGGTTTTTGTCACCATCATTCATGCCGTAGTCATGGTCGTCCCAAATGCCGATGGCGGGCGTTTTTTTGAGCAGGTTTTGGTACTCAGGGGCGGTTTTCAGTTTTTTGAATTCGGTGGCCAGGGCGCGGAGGTCGGTGGTATCTGCATACACAATGTCGCCCAGCCAAACCCATAAGTTAGGGCTGTTGACGGCGATGTCGTTGAACAAGGTTTGGGGGAAACGCAGTTTGTTGCAGGATCCGAAGGCTATGACCGAGAGGGATTTGGTGGTATCAAGCGGGCGGGGGCGGTACAGCTCCAGGTCCGGTGCGTCGGCAGGGGTGTTCTCAGGTGTTTCCCGGGGCGTTGTTTTGGGTTGCTGGGCGTGCAGGAGCAACGGGGCAAGAAAGATGGCGAATAGAACCCAGAAACCGGTTTTTTGCATGTTTTTTGATTGGTAGATGTTGAAGACAAACGCATTAAGCCACGTAATGTTGTAAAGAAAACGCCATATGTCTACCACTTTTTGCGTTGGCGCAGCGCCTCGTACAGCACAACCCCGGTAGCCACGCCCACATTCAGGGAGTCAAAATCAATGGCTTGTGGGATAATGCACACGGCGTCTGCCATTTTCAACAATTTGGGGTGCACCCCTTGCCCTTCGGAGCCGAAAAGCAGTGCGGTGGGGCCGGTGAAGTCCACTTGCGGAATGGGCACGGCCCGCTCATCCAGGGCAGTGGCCACCACGCGCAGGTTGGACTGCTGCAGCCATTCCACCGTGGAAAACAGGCTGCGCACCCGGCAAACGGGTATGCGCGCCAGGGCGCCAGCGGAGGCTTTCATGGCTTCCTCGTTGGCAGGTGCCGAACCCGACTGCGGCACCAACACCGCGTGTACCCCCATGCACAGGGCAGTGCGGCAGATGGCGCCGAAGTTGCGCACGTCGGTCACCCCGTCAAGCAAAATCAGCAGTGGGATCTCGCCCGATGCTTCTATTTCAGGGAGGAGTACTTCTATATCCTGGTAACCAATAACCGACAACAGGGCTGCAACGCCCTGGTGGTTGCCGCGCACCATTTTGTCGAGTCGTTCGCGTGGCACCACTTGCAGGGGTATGCTGTATTCGCGGGTGAGGTGTCGGATTTCCTTTTCCACCTCGCCGCGCAAACCTTGCTGGAAAAAAACCTTGTCCACCGCCTGTCCGGCGCGGATGGCTTCCACCACCGGATGGTGTCCGTAAATGAGGCTGATATCGGTCATTCGGCAAAAGTAGCCGCTTTGCGCGAACGATGAGCGCCAGGGGAATTGATATTTGCACCAAACACTTGCAGGCTACCGGAAAAACCGTAACTTTGCCCCGCAAAGCGCTTTAGAATGCAGGAAGTCAAAGATCAACTGGCCCATTTGGCCGAAATTCGTTCCCTGATGGAACGCAGCAACCGATACCTGAGTCTGAGCGGGTTGTCCGGTGTTTGGGCGGGCTGTTGTGCCTTGGCGGGGGCCGTTGCGGTGTATGTGTATTTGGATGCCGCGCCCTTTTCGGGGGAAGATTATTATTACAACCGGGCCATGCAGGCCAATCGGTGGGGGCTTGATTACAAGGAGGCATTTCTGTTGATCGGCTGCGCTGTGCTGTTGATGGCGCTGGCGGGTGGCCTTTATTTTACCGGCAGGAAGGCCCGGCGGAAAGGCCGGCAGGCGTGGGATGCTTCGGGTTGGCGCCTGGTTCGTGCCCTCGCATTGCCCCTGGTGGCTGGCGGGGTGTATGTGTTGGGTTTGTTGTACTGGGATCTGCCTGGCCTGGCCGCCCCTACGACGCTTGTTTTCTACGGTTTGGCGCTTATCAACGGCAGTAAATACACGGTTGGTGACGTTGGCCAGTTGGGTATTGCCGAAATGGCCCTGGGTCTGCTGGGTGTCTTTTTTATTGGCCACGGACTTGAACTTTGGGCTTTCGGTTTTGGTTTTCTGCACATCGTGTACGGCATCTGGATGTACTACCGCTACGACCGAAATTGATTCCTGTATCCATGCGCGACATCATCAGCCAACTCAATCCTGCTTTCGATCACCGCAACCGCCTGGGCATCATGGCCATATTGGCTGTGAACGACTGGGTGGAATACAATACGCTTAAAAACCTGCTGGAGTTGACCGACGGAAACTTAGCCAGCCACCTGAGGGCGCTTGAACAAGCCGAATACATGTTGGTGCGCAAAGAATTTGTGGGCCGCAAACCCAGAACCACTTACACCGCCACCGATTCGGGCAAAACTGCTTTCCAGGCCCACCTCGACGCGCTGGAAGCCTTGGTGCAATTGGGGAGAGATGAGTGAGGGGATTTGGGATTTCGGATTTGGTGGTGATCAAGGGCAATGCAAGCAATGTACAACAATGTAAAAAATACGATGACTACTCAAAATCCTGCCCGCTGGCCACTGTTTTGGCTGCTCCTTGCGGCAACCATTTTTATTGGTTTCTTGTTGGCAGGCCGTCTGGTGCTGGATCGGGCACCTATGCTGGATATTCAGCGGGTGCATGAAGTGCCTGAATACCGGGGAAAAACGTTCATGTTTTTGGCATGGAACCTTTTTTTGGCGTGGATACCGTATTTTATCGGTTTGTGGCTGGCGCAAAAAAACCAAAGCAGGTGGGCGTTTTGCCTGTGGTTGGTGCTGTGGCTGCTTTTTTTTCCCAATGCGCCGTATATCGTCACCGACTTGTTGCACCTGCGGCCGCGGCCGCCGGTACCTTTCTGGTATGACCTCATGCTGCTTTTTAGTACGGCTCTGACTGGGCTCACGCTTGGTCTTGTTTCCTTGTATGAAGTCCACCTGGCATTGGCCAAGCGGATGGAGGGGGGGAGGGCCTGGATGTTGGTTGGTCTGTTGGTGGCTTTGGGCAGTTTTGGCGTTTGGCTTGGCCGTTATCAACGATGGAACTCATGGGATGCGATGATCAATCCCGGGGGCATTGTACAGGATTTGTGGCGAATTTTGACCTCCCAACAGGGTTTATTGCAGGCCATCGGTGTTTCCACTTTGTTTTTTGGGATGCTGGGTTTTGGTTACGGCCTGCTGTACGTGTTGTTGAAATCATCTGAACGGATAAACTTAGAACGATGAATGTAGCCGATTTGCGCCGCGCATATGCATTAGCCGCTTTTTCAGAGCAGGATGCAGCGGCAGACCCTTTTGAGCAGTTTGGACGATGGTTCGATGAAGCCCTCAACGCCCAGTTGCACGAACCGAACGCCATGACCCTGGCCACGGCCGACGCTACCGGCAGGCCTTCAGCCCGCACCGTGCTGCTCAAAGGGTTTGATGCGCGCGGTTTTGTGTTTTACACGAATTATAACAGTCGAAAGGGACAGGATTTATCCGCAAATCCTTATGCCAGCCTGCTTTTTTGGTGGGGTGAACTGGAGCGGCAGGTGCGGATAGAGGGACCGGTAGAGAAAGTCAGCGAGGGGGAATCGGAGGCCTATTTTCAGTCGAGGCCCCGCGACAGTCAACTGGGGGCATGGGCCAGCCCGCAAAGCCAGGTAATCGTTGACCGGGGCGTGATCGAGACGACGATGGCAGATTTGAAATCGACCTATGCCGACCAACCGGTGTTGCCGTTGCCGCCCCATTGGGGTGGATACCGGGTGATACCCGATCATTTTGAGTTTTGGCAAGGCCGGGAGAGCCGGCTGCACGACCGCATTCGGTACACGCCGCTTGGGGATGGATGGGTTTTGGATCGGTTGGCACCGTAAGACACCAAACCGAAAAGGCCCTAAGCATGTTCAAGAATAAACTGAGGGCTGATGTGGAGCACGCTGTAGAGGCGCTTGGCCAAATCCATGTTCACCTTTCTTTTGCCTTTCAACACCTCCGAAAGGCGGGTAGGTGAAATATCAAGCAGTGCTGCGAGTTCCTGCTGTTTAAGCTTGCGCTCATACATGGTTAACTCAATCATTTCTATGATCGATTGAGGTTGTCGAATTGGCATGAAAGGTACCCCGTCTTCCCAGGCTTCCGCTGCAAGCGACAACAGTTGGAGCTCACGCCGCTCCTCAGCAGGCAGGGTATGGAATCCACCTTGTTGAGTGCTTTTTTGCAAGTAAAGCTCAATTTTTTCCATTACCTGTTGATAGTCATTTTCGGAATTAATCTTGTAGGGCATGGCTTAAATGGTTGATGCGTCAATATTGTTGTAGTGGTCGTGTGTGCCAATGAACCGTATGTAAATGGTTCGGATGTCAAAGAAAATCATGACCACTAAACGGTAACGATTTCCTCTAATATTGAACACAAAATGGTCATTACCAACGTAATCCACGGAGTTAAATGTTTTTCTAACATCGTTTAGGCTGCTCCAGTCCGCATCGCGTGCCATAGCATACCATTGATTTAAAGCAACTGTGGCGTCCGGGTACCTTGATCCAAATGAACGAAGTATGGACTTGCTGATGATGACCATGCTGACACAGGGTAAGATTACGAATACAAAGTTAAGAAGAATATTACACTATTCAAAACATTATTACATAAATAGATTTTTTTTTTACAAAGCATATTTTCCCCAAGTTATTGGCGACCATGGGTTTTGGGCGACCATAAGGGTCGTCCTTACGCCGTGTACGATTAATGTCTCCAATTGGATATGAACATGGTGTTCACGTAGGGGCGACCCTCGTGGTCGCCCGTGGCCGTGGTGATGGTCGCCCGTGGTCGTGGTCGCCCCCCTTACCTCATGGCCCCCCAACATCCACACCTTGTCACCGCCGCCGTTCCCGAAAAAACGCCGTCACCAAGGCCCCGCATTCATTTTCGAGGATGCCCATTTCCAGTTTGGTTTTAGGGTGAAGCAAAGTTTTGCCGCCGTGCAGCATGAATCCGCGTTTCTCATCGGTGGCACCGTACGCCACCCGGCCGATCTGTGCCCAGGCCAATGCGCCGGCGCACATCACGCAAGGCTCGAGGGTAACAAACAATTGACAGTCTGGCAAATATTTACTGCCCAGGTGGTTGGACGCGGCGGTGATGGCCAATATTTCAGCGTGGGCGGTCACGTCGGTCAGTTGTTCGGTCTGGTTATGCGCCCGGGCGATGATGCGGTTGTCGCACACAATAACAGCGCCAACAGGCACCTCACCGGCATCGAATGCCTTTTGGGCCTCATGGAGTGCCTGTTGCATGTAATAGGTGTCGGAAAAAACGGAAAGCATATTGGGGCGAAATTGGTGTTTTTCCCAAAATTTATCAAATAACAAAAGTTGGATTTTTTCAAATGAGAAAAAATGCCGACCTTTGCGCATGGAACTGAAGAATAGCCTCCGGCCCAAATTTATTGGCCAGTCACTCACCTTCGACGACGTCCTGCTCGTCCCCGCTTACAGCGAAGTCCTTCCCCGTGAAGTCGATATTTCCACCCAACTAACCCGTGGTTTGCGCCTCAACGCGCCCGTCGTGTCTGCCGCCATGGACACGGTTACTGAAAAAGCGTTGGCCATCGCCATTGCCCGACAAGGCGGCATCGGCATCATACACAAGAACATGTCTGTTTCCGAACAAGCCGAACAGGTGCGCGCCGTCAAACGCTCGGAGTCCGGTATGATCATAGATCCGGTCACCTTGCACCCGGATGCCACGGTGGCTGATGCTTTGGAACTAATGCGCCGATACAGCATTGGGGGCATTCCGATAACGGATAAAAAAGGCAAGCTCGTGGGCATCCTCACCAACCGCGACCTGCGTTTTGAAACCAACTACGGGCGGCACGTGCGGGAAATCATGACCAAGCGCAACCTCGTGACCGCGCCCGCCGGCACCAACCTCGAAATGGCCCAGGCCATCCTTCAGGAGCATAAAATTGAAAAACTACCCGTAGTCGACGATGAATTCCACCTCGTGGGCCTGCTCACCTACAAAGACATCATGAAAGTGACCAACTTTCCCAATGCCTGCAAAGACTCGCTCGGCCGCCTGGTGGTGGGCGCCGCTGTGGGCGTCACCGCAGACATGCTCGAACGCGTGGACGCGCTGGTGAAAGCGGGCGTCGATGTGGTGTGCATCGACACGGCACACGGCCACTCGCTCGGGGTGCTCAACGCGGTGCGCGATGCCAAAGCGGCTTTCCCCGACCTGCAAATCATCGGCGGCAACGTGGCCACAGGCGATGGTGCCAAGGCCTTGGTGGATGCCGGTGTCGACGGTGTGAAAGTAGGCGTTGGCCCCGGCAGCATTTGCACCACCCGCATCGTTGCCGGAGTAGGCGTGGCACAACTTTCGGCCATTTTCAACGCCGCCGAGGGCATCCGCGGCAGCGGCGTACCCATCATTGGCGACGGCGGCATCCGGTACACGGGCGACATCGTGAAGGCCCTGGCGGCCGGTGCCAGCACCATCATGGCCGGCTCCCTGTTTGCCGGCGCCGAAGAAGCGCCTGGCGAAACCATCATTTTCGACGGCCGAAAGTTCAAAACCTATCGCGGCATGGGCAGCCTCGGCGCCATGCAGGAAGGGTCAAAAGACCGTTATTTCCAGGATGTGGAAGACGACATCAAAAAATTAGTGCCAGAAGGCATTGAAGGCCGCGTGCCCTATAAAGGCACCTTGGCCGAAGTGATGGTGCAATATACCGGTGGCCTGCGCGCGGGCATGGGGTATTGTGGCGCTGCCACGGTGACGGAATTACAGGACAAAGCCCAATTTGTGCAAATCACCAATGCAGGCATGATTGAAAGCCATCCGCACAACATTGCCATCACGAAAGAATCGCCGAATTACAGCAGGGGTTAAGATAAATTAACAATCTTTGCAAAGTGATTACCGCATTGCATCATATTCGCTTACGCGCCTGACCGTTGCTGGCCAATTTTCCCAACCCGTTTACCTGGCAAACCACCATTCCGTTTGTGCTGCCTGCAGCATGCAACGCTTCGCTTCGTGTATATGACGTAACTGGCCGTGTACTGGCCGTGGTAAAAGGACACTATGCTTCCGGCCCGCATCAGGTGCTGTTTGATTTTAACGGCATTGACGTGCATGGCGTCTTATTTTATGACTTGACCACGCCTTTTGGCGTCGAAACCCGAAAAATGGTGCGCTAAAACGGAGACTTTTGGCAACCCAGGACGTCTCTAAAAAATGATGGCTTTAAGGTTAACACATCAAGTCATTTGGTGTGTTAATTTTGTATGAAGCCTGCTGGATTAATTCACAACCACATTACCTTGCACGCTCGTCTAATCATGTTAAAAAATCCTCATGAAAAACGTGTACCCAACATTTTTTGCATCCATGCGCCAGGTTTTTAAGAGTTCCACATGCCGTTCTGTGCTAACGGTTTTATCCATACTTGTTTCAGGCTTGTTTTCTGCCGTTCATGCGGTTGCGCCGGTTGCGGGAGACATCATTTTTAATGAGTATGCTGCTGACAACAACGGAGATGACAATGACTTTTTTGAAATCCTTGTGTTGAAAAACGGTGTAGACTTGCGCGGTCTACGTTTTTCCGATAATGAGTTGATAAGCGGCTTCCTCAACAACGGTGAATCGGTTTTTATTTTCGGGAACGACAGTTATCTGAACAATGTGCCTAAAGGAACCATCATTGTGGTGTGGACCTTGTCCACCAACATCACCACTGATGTAGTGGTGAACCCGGCGGCAAGCGACTGGAAAATGGTGCTTGCGCCAGGCACAGGCGTTACAACGTCTGTTGACGGCCTCGGTGGTTCAGTAAATCCAGGGCTAAGCAACGATGGTGAAGGGCTTTATCTATACCTGACTGGCCCGGACGGCAACAGCGCAGGTACAAATATATACTTGGACTTCCTGTCGTATGAAGGCGATGGAGGAGCAGAACCACCCTCCGGTCTTACCGACATAAACCTGACTTCAAATGCCGACAATGCCTACTACACTGGCAATACTGCGGCAGGAAATGATGTAACCACAAACTGGGTAAAGCTCTCGTCCTTGGGCGTCAACAACACCCCTGGCGAACCCAATCCAACACAAGACCTCAATAGCCTTCGTGTAGTGCCACCCCAAATATCCATTACAGAATACATGTATACTGGTGGAAATGGTGAATTTATAGAGTTCACCAATGTGGGCTCCACCAGCGTAGATATGACTGGATGGAGCTTTGACGACGACAGCCGTACAGCCGGAACCGTTTCCCTCAGTGCATTCGGTATGGTGGCGCCAGGGGAATCAGTGATATTGACAGATAATAATGCCGCTACGTTTCGCACGGCGTGGAGCCTGTGTTCAGGCATTAAAATCATCGGGGGCCTGACCGCCAACCTCGGTCGAAATGATGAAATCAATTTGTACAACAACTCCAATGTGCTGGTTGATCGGCTCACTTACGGAGATGAAAACATCAGCGGTTCCATCCGTACACAAAATAAATCTGGCTGGGTGAGCGCCGCCGGTTTGGGTGTAAACGACATTTTTCAGTGGACCCTGTCCGTTGCAAATGACGCAGAAGCCTCTGTTACCTCTACCGGAGGCGACATTGGCAGCCCCGGCAAAAGCACCCGCGCCACGGTGTCGTTCAACCCCTGCGCAGCCCCTCCAGCCAGTGCACCCACCATCGTGGAAAACACAAGCTCCCTTTTGGTAAACCTCAATGCAAGCAGTCCCGGCTCTGTGAGTGGTGTCATCAGTGACCCGAGTGACCCGGCCAAAACCATTGGCATTGACTTCACCATCAACGACAACGATACGCCCATTGCCACCTTGACGGTGACTGCCGCAAGCAGCAACACAGCAGTAGTGACCAATGCCAACCTCAACCTGACCGGCACCGGCGCTTCCCGCAACCTGAAGATTACCCCAACCGGAGTGGGTTACACCAACATCACCGTAACCGTCAGCGATGGGCCAAACTCCGCCGCATACATCATCAACTACGCTGCCTCGGCGGCTTCTGTCAACACCTCTACAACCCGTTTCCATACAGGCGCCAGCGATGCTTCCAGCGCCGTTGCCATTGACGCCGACTACATGTTTGTGGCCGACGATGAGGATCAGACCATTCGCCTGTATGACCGCAACGACTCTGGATTGCCGTTGAATGCCTTCAATTTTACCTCCAGCCTTGGCCTTTCCGGCAACAGCGAGGTGGATATTGAGGCGTCTACCCGTTTGGGCAACACCATTTACTGGATGGGCTCTCATGGCAACAACTCTGAGGGTCAGGATCGCCCCAACAGAGAGCGCATTTTTACGACGACCATTTCGGGCAGCGGAAGTGCTTCCACCCTCTCATTTGGTGCATTTTACCCTTTCCTAGAAGATGACCTGATTGCCTGGGACAACGCCAATGGACACGGCCTCGGCGCCCAGTATCTGGGGTTGCAGGCCAGCGCAGCCAATGGCATACTACCAGAACAAAACAACGGCTTCAACATTGAGGGCCTCACCGTGGCGCCAAACAACACCACTTTCTACGTGTCGTTCCGCGCGCCCATTGAACCTACAAGCAACCGCACAAAAGCCTTGATTGTGCCGGTGACCAATTTCACATCCTTGCCAGGGGCGTCCTCAGGATCAGCCACTTTCGGCGCGCCGATTTTCCTGAACCTCGGTGGCCGCGGCATCCGCAGCATCGAACGCAACAACACCGGTCAGTACCTCATCATTGCAGGCCCCACCGGCGGTGCAGGCACGTTCAAGTTTTATACATGGACGGGCTTGGCAAGCGACCAACCCATCGAACGACTGGCCGATCTCAGCGCCCTCAACGCCAATGGCAGTTTCGAATCCATTGTCAATTTGCCCGATAACTTCAATGAAAACAGCGTAATCCAATTGCTGGTAGACAATGGAGACGCTATTTGGTACAACGACGGCATCATTTCCAAAGACCTGGGCGACGTCAATTTCCAGAAATTCCGCAGCGAATCCATTGCCTTGGGCGATCCGGTTACGTTCAGCCTAAGCGGCATCATCGAATGGTCGCGCGACAACAACAACGGCGTAAAAGACGCCACCGTGAACCTTACCGTCGGCGCCACAGATAGTGAATTGAGCGATGTCGATGGCGAATTCACTTTTGACGGACTGGTCACTCCAGGAAACTTCACCATCAAACCGGTAAAAAACCTGAACAAACTAAATGGCGTAACGGTAGGCGATGCCTTGCGCATACAACAACACATCACGGGGCTAAACCTGATTACCGATCCGTATGATCTGGTGGCAGCAGATGTGAACGGGAGCAACACCTTGACCATCCTCGACGCTACACTCATCACCCAGTCGCTGAACAACAACCAAAATGCGCTCAACCTGTTTCAAAAATCCTGGCGTTTTGTGCCCCAGTCGCACAGCATGTCTAACCCGCCCTGGGGTTTTCCGGAACAAATCGATCTGACAAACATCAGTGATGATCAAACCGGAATTGATTTTTATGGCATTAAAATAGGGGATGTCGTAACGGCATTTGCCAATCCAAGCCAGTTTGCCGGAGCGGAGTCGCTGGTTTTCCGCGTCCAGGATCAAATACTGCGTGAAGGCGAAACGATTGCGGTTCCTGTTCGTGCCGATCAACTGGCCGACCTCGCGGCCTGGCAGTTTGCTTTGCACTTCGACACCGAAGCGCTGTCTTTTGTATCCATTGAAACGGGCCAAACACTGCCAGTCAGCCTGGCGAATTTTAACGTTGAAAATGCACTTGCAGGCGACATTCGTTCGGTTTGGTTGGGCGATGGCTCCAATGCCATTTCAGAAGCAGAAGCCGTGTTCAACGTCATCTTTACCGTACAAAAAGGCGGCATGCGCCTGAGCGAAGTGTTGTTTTTAAATCAGGACGAACTGCCCGCTTTGAGCTACTCAACTGCTATGCAAGAGATGGATATCCGCTTGGAATACAGTACATTAACCGATACGGATCATCCACAGCACACAGCACAAAACAGCGTCGACTTGAAGCAGAACCGGCCCAACCCGTTTGTGGATGTTACCCGCATCGATTTTACCCTTCCTCAGGCAGGCCCGGTATCCTTGCGGGTGTTTGACCTTGCCGGACGGTTGGTGCAGGAAATACACGGGCAATATCCAGCCGGTGCAAACACGGTGTTGCTCGACATGAGTGGCTCAAACGCTTTCGGCGTGCTGCAATACGAACTGCAAACCCCGTTTGGGGTAATGGCGAAATCGATGGTGCGTTAATTGGGCTTTACCAATCGCAGCGTACCTGACTTTTCACCCAGCTGTACCCGTACAAAATAAATACCCGGTTCCCAATGGCCGGTGGACAACGTAAGCTGTCCGCCGGCCATTGGCCCTTTATACACCAGTCGGCCCGATAGATCAAGCACTTCCAGCGTTCCGGTACCGGTACCTGCGTTGACTACACTTACCGTAGCCACATTTGACACCGGATTGGGTGAAGCTGCCAAAGTCAAAGCTGCTTTAGCCGGATCAGGACGCAGTGCCGAGGTCTTGGGCGACAAACCCAGCAGACGGG
Organism: Saprospiraceae bacterium; assembly: GCA_049317805.1. Lineage (GTDB taxonomy): Bacteria > Bacteroidota > Bacteroidia > Chitinophagales > Saprospiraceae > M3007. The sequence continues at coordinate 1,478 of JBMOHO010000043.1, read as the reverse complement.
TGTCGCGGCTGCCCAGGTCGTTTCCGGGAACCTGCCAGTTGGAAAAACCGCCGCTGCTGTTGATGTTCAGGCTGCCAAGCGCCTGGTTGGTGGATAAATCGGTCACGGTATAGTCTCCTGCCGTTAAAGTTGAAGCGGGCAGAGACGCTGTTGTGCCGGTGGTATTTGCCCCAAAATTGGACAACACCAGTACGCCCTCTTGTTCGTAGATGCGGGCATAAGCCAACACATTTGGATTGTTGTTGGGTACATTCAACAGGTAACCCCGGCGCAGGGCCGCGTGCCGGTTGCGGAGTTGCACTAATTTTTTGTAATGCGACAACAAGGATGTCGGGTTGTTTGACATGCTGGCCACGTTGTTGGTCAACAAATTGCCACCTACCGAAATCCAGGGCGTTTGCGTGCTGAAGCCGGCATGCAAACCGCCTGTCCACTGCATCGGACGGCGTTTGTTTTCATCGGCGCCCACGCCAACCAAACCAATTTCCTCGCCGTAATATATAAACGGAATGCCGGGCATGCTCAAGTACAGCGCGGCCGCCTGTTTCATGTGGGCGGTATTGGAGCTGAATTGACTGAAAATGCGGTCGATGTCGTGGTTGGTCAAAAATGTGGCGTATTGCAACTGCGGATAACTTTGCTGAATGACGCCGAGTTGTTGCTGCACGGCGACGGGGCTGCCCGTCTTGACCCCGTTGATGATGGAAGCAGCCAGATCAAACTCAAAACAAACATCTAAACGCTCGTTTTGAATGTAGGGCAAAATCGACGTGGTGTTTGACCATACCTCCCCGACCGTTACAGCATCCGGATTTTCTGCTTTGTACACATCGTTAAAATCCTCGAGCAGCTTGAACGTTTCCGGGGTATTTTCCAGCACCGTGCCGTTTTCGTCCAAATACTTGATGGCGTCTAAGCGAAAACCGTCCACGCCTTTGTCCAACCAAAAACGCGTGATGTTGAACATTTCGGTTTTTACCGGCGGGTGGCTATAGTTCAGGTCGGGCATGCCGCTCCAGAACAGCCCATAGTAGTAATCGCTCGCATAGGGCTGCCACACGGTTTGGCCCCAGGGGCCTAAAAATCCGGGATTGTTGTCTGACCAGATGTACCAGTCGCGGAATCCATTTTGGTTGTTGGCGGACTGGGTAAACCACGGGTGTTGGTTGGACGTGTGGTTCATCACAAAGTCGATAATCACTTTAATGCCCCGATCGTGTGCAGCGTCAAGCAGCGCCTCAAAATCGGCCATGGAGCCGTAATCGGGTTCCGTTTGGTAATAATTGGTCACGTCGTATCCGTGGTAGCTGGGCGAGGCCATCATGGGCATGAGCCAGATGCCGGTGATGCCCAGGTCGGTGTCAGTGTTGGGGTCGCCATCGTTCAGGTAGTCCATTTTTTCGATGATGCCCCTGAAGTCGCCGATGCCATCGCCATTGCTGTCGTAAAAACTGCGCACGAAAATTTCGTAGAACACC
>JBMOHO010000042.1:0-16180 GCA_049317805.1 Saprospiraceae bacterium | reverse complement strand
TGCTCATGGTGGTGTCGTTGGCGGGCCAGTCGCGCGCCTGGATGGCATTTTTCCAGCCGGCTTGTTCGAAGGCAGGTTGCCAGTCTTCCACGCCCTGTTTGAGGGCGGTGCGCCACTGCAGGGGCGTGGCAGGATCGATGTAGTACACGATGGGTTTGGCCGGTTCGATGGGTTCGCCGCGTTGTTGGCGGGCGGCGTCGGCGGCATTTTTGGCTTCGAGGCGCCAGCGCACGGCGAAGGTTTCGGGTTCGGCGCGTTGTTTTTGGTCGTCAAACACCGTGTACCGGGTGGCGAAATAGCCCACGCGGGGGTCGAACAGCCGCTTGCGCATGGGCGTTTTGGGCAGCAGGATGAACGAGGTGTTTTGCTCGAAAGTGGCAGCGCCGGCAGCTAAGCTACCCCGGAGGTCGACCGAAGGCGACGGTTTTTCCTCGCCGGTGCGCAAGGCGGGCGGTTTGGCGCCGTAGGTTTTGACGGTGCGCACTTCTATGTTGATGGGGTAGGCGCGCACGGTTTGGATGTAGCTGCGGTCTTTTTGCAGGTCGGTGAGGTTGTAGCGCTGTTTGGTGATGGGTTGCAGGGCCACGATTTGTCCGCTGCCGTTCAGGAAGTCGGTCATGTCTATTACCACGCCGGATTTGCCCTCGCGGTAGGCCCGCACGTCGAACGCAGCGGCTATGGGGTCTACGTTGGAGTTGCGCACGGCCTCGTAGAGCGGCAGGGTGGAATCAGCGCCTACATTGGCGTATTCGATGGCGCGGAGGAACACGTTGTCGTTGGGGCCGCGTTCAAAGCGGATGACCTGCCGGTTTTCCTCCTCGCCGCCGTATCCGGCACCGGTGGGCGTTTTGGTGAGGCGTGAAACGGCCATGATGTCGCGGCCAAACACCGAATCGGGTATTTCAAAATAGAACTTATCCTCCACTTTGTGCACCGTGAGCATGCCGGTTTGCGATATGCTTTTGCTGGTGATGACCTCCGCGAAGGGCTTGGGGGTTTTCTTTTTGACTTCTTTGGCGGAGCTGGTATCTTTAGGCATTTCACCAGCCTTTTGGGCCATGAGGGCACCTGACAAACAAATGAACAGGCAAAAGCCGGTTAATAAACGCATCATATTTGCAAAAATGGATGGATGAACAATATTTGCGGCAAACATACTTCCCGAAACGTATTTTTCATGCGCTATTTTTAGCAGATGCGCTATGTTTGTATCCTCATTCATGCAAACGACCATGTCCATGACCATCCAGCAGTTGCTCGACGCTTACGGGGAAAGCCATCAAAACCCAACCAACAAATTAGTGCACTGGATATGTGTGCCGAGCATCCTGTTCAGCCTTGCCGGTTTGTTGTACGCCATACCGTTTCCGGCAGACAAAACCGTGTTGTTCAATTGGGCTGCGGTGGCGTTTGCGGCCGCGCTGGTGTACTACCTGCGCTTGTCGTTCAGCATGTTTTTGGGGTTTTTGCCCATTGCGCTGGGCATGTTGTGGGCCTGGCATGCCCTGGCGGCGCATGGCATTGGTGCCTGGGCGGCGTTGGGCATTTTTGTATTGGCGTGGATCGGGCAGTTTTGGGGCCACCAGATAGAAGGCAAAAAGCCGTCGTTTTTACAGGATGTGCAGTTTTTGCTCATCGGCCCGGCCTGGCTGCTGCATTTTGTGTACCGGCAAATCGGGATTCCGTACTGACGCGCTTACCAGACTAAATGTACCCATTCCCCTCAGCGAAACAGCGGCGGGGCATGTGCTCACGATGGAGGTGTGTTCGAAGGACCTCTTTTTGCCGCCTTCGGCGGTTTTTATTGACCACAGAGGAGGGGAGGTTAAGGGAGGTTTTGCCGCCTTCGGCGGTTTTTCTCGCAGATGTTACACAGATAAAAAAACACAGATGTTACACAGATGGGCTTCGTGTTGTTATTCCTCGAACGGCTGTGGTGGTGGTGCTGTTTTACTGAAAAATTTTCGCTTGATGTTCGCCAAAAATGCTCGTCTGGCATCTGTGTAACATCTGTGTTTTTTTTATCTGTGTAACATCTGTGTGAAAATAAATCGCGCAGGGCTACTGAAACTTGACCATTGAGGTGCGCGCCAAGAATTTCTTTTTGCCGCATTCCGCCTATTTCTTTTCCGCAATTTTCCGCAACTCATTCAGTTTCCACAACGCGTCCATGGGCGTCATGGTGTTGAGGTCGAGGGCCAGGATTTCCTGTTTGATTTGCACGGTAAACGGGTCGGTTTCAAAAATTTGAAGCTGGAGGGAAGCGTTCAGGTTTTTTGCGCCTTTTTGTGTGTTGGGTGTTTTGGGCAAATCGGCAGCGGCTTCCTCCGGAAGGGCGTCGGTGAGGTGGTGTTGTTCCAGTTGGCGTAGTACGTCGTGGGCGCGCTCCAGGATGGCGGCGGGCATGCCGGCCATGCGGGCCACGTGGATGCCGAAGGAGTGGTTGGAGCCGCCGGGGGCAAGCTTGCGGAGGAACAGCACTTTTTGACCCACCTCGCGGGTGCTCACGTGGAAGTTGTGGATGCGTTCGTGGCGGTCGGCCAGTTCGTTGAGTTCGTGGTAGTGGGTAGCGAAGAGGGTTTTGGGGCGTGCGCGGCCGTTGTCGTGCAGGTATTCGGCGATGCTCCAGGCGATGCTGATGCCGTCGTAGGTGCTGGTGCCGCGCCCGATTTCGTCGAGCAGGATGAGGCTGCGGTCGCTGAGGTTGTTGAGGATGAGCGCTGTTTCGTTCATTTCGACCATGAAGGTGCTTTCGCCGCCGCTGATGTTGTCGCTGGCGCCCACGCGGGTGAAGACCTTGTCTATGAGTCCGAGTCGGGCGCTGTCGGCGGGCACAAAACTGCCCATTTGGGCCATCAGGGCGATGAGGGCGGTTTGGCGGAGCAGGGCCGATTTGCCCGCCATGTTGGGGCCGGTGATGAGGATGATCTGCACGGCGTCGTTGTCCAGCAGCACATCGTTGGGTATGTATGGTTCCCCCAGGGGCAGCAGCGTTTCGATGACCGGGTGGCGGCCGCCCCGAATGTCGAGCGCCAGGGAGTCATCGAGTACGGGGCACACATACCGCCTGGCCTGGGCCACATGGGCAAACGACAGGAGGCAGTCCAGCCGGGCGATGCCTTGCGCATTCAGCTGCAGGGGTTGGATGTACTCGCCGATGGCTTCCACGAGGGCGCGAAAAATGTATTCTTCGCGTTCCTGAATTTTTTCTTCGGCACCCAGTATTTTTCCTTCCAGCACTTTGAGCTCTTCGGTGATGAGGCGTTCGCCGTTGGCGATGGTTTGTTTGCGCGTCCATTCCGGTGGAATCTGGCTTTTGAACTTGTTGGTCACCTCGAGGTAATATCCGAACACGCTGTTAAACCCGATTTTGAGCGAGGAGATGCCCGTGCGTTCGCATTCGCGCTGCTGCAATTCGAGGAGCAGGTCTTTGCTGTGTCGGATGAGGTGGCGGAGTTCATCAAGGTTCGCGTCGGCACCGTCGGCTATGGCGCCGCCTTTGCGGATGTCGGTGGGCGGGTCTTCCGCCAGTTCGTGTTGAATGCGGGTGTGCAGGCTGGCGCAAGGGTTAAGGGCTTCGCCGATGCGGAACAAGGCGAGTTCTCCGCTGTCGGGTTCGGGGGCCGGGGTTCCGGGCGGACAGATGCGTTGTTTGAGGGCGTCAATGGCTTGCAGGGCGCGCAGGAGTTGGCGGACTTCACGGGGACTGATTTTGCCCACGGCGGTTTTGCTCATGAGCCGTTCAAGGTCGCCGATTTGTCGGATGGGGGCCTGTATTTGACCCACCAATTCGGGGTTGTCTACCAGCAATTGAACCACCTGGTGGCGTTCGCGGATGGCCGACAGGTTGGTGAGGGGCAGCAGCACCCATTTGCGCAGCAGGCGGGCACCCATGGGGCTAAGGGTGTGGTCGAGTACGTGTAGGAGCGGGCGTCCGTTTTCGTGGTTGGCGTGCACCAGTTCCAGGTTTCGGATGGTGAAACGGTCGAGCCACACGTACTGTTGTGTTTGCAGTCGACTAAGCCTTGCGATGTGGGCCAGTTTGTTGTTTTCCGTGGCGGCCAGGTAGTGCAGGGCGGCGCCGGCAGCGGCCTGGCCCAGCTCGATGTCCTCCACGCCAAATCCTTTGAGCGAGTTGGTCTGGAAATGCTGAAGCAGTTTTTCGCGCCCGAAATCGTATGTAAAAATCCAGTCTTCGAGGGTGTTGGTGTAAAACTTGTCGCCGTATTGGAGGGTGAATTCGCGGAGCCTGCTTTTGGGCAGCACCACCTCGGCGGGTTGAAAACTCTGGAGGAGTTTATCGACGGTAGCGCTGTCGCCCTCGGCGGAAAAAAACTCGCCGGTGCTGATGTCAAGGAACGCCAAGCCCAGGTGGTCATTTTTGCCAAAAGCGATGGTACACAGGAAGTTGTTGTGGTTGTGTTCCAGCAGGGCGTCGTCGGTAGTGACGCCGGGGGTGACCACTTCGGTGACGGAGCGGCGCACCACCCGGCCGGGCACGGGCTTTTCCATTTGTTCGCAAATGGCCACGCGGAATCCGGCGCGCACAAGGCGAGGCAGGTACAGATCCATGGCATGGTACGGGAAACCTGCAAGCTCAATGTCCGAGCCGCCGTTGTTGCGGCTGGTGAGCGTGATGCCGAGGGCTGTGGCGGTGCGCACGGCGTCTTCGCCAAAAGTTTCATAGAAGTCGCCCACGCGGAACAGCAGGATCGCGTCCGGGTATTGGGCTTTGACGTTGTTGTATTGCGCCATCAGCGGCGTGGTGGTGCCGCCGTTGGTTGAAGAGGAACCGTCTTTTTTGGGTCTTGCCATGGTTTTACCGGCAGATTGGGCCAGCATGGGCAAAATTACGCAAAAGCCACGTATCGGCGACTTCAGTCGCCGACAACGGCGACTAGAGCTGCCGACAACGGCGACTAAAGCTGCCGTTGTCGGCGACTAGAGCTGCTGTTGTTGGCGACTAAAGCTGCTGTTGTCGGCGACTAAAGTCGCCGATACGTAAAAACTTCCTACATTTGCCCCTGAAAACCAACGCAACCATGTGGACTCACTTAGAAGGATTTGAAGACCTCTCCTCCGGCGAACTCGACGCCTTGATACAGGCACCTGTGCTCATCACCATTCTGGTGGCTGGTGCCGACGGGGAAATCGACCGGGAAGAACGCTATTGGACCGACCGCCTCATGCAGTCGCGCACCTACTCCAAACCCAAAATTCTGAACGAGTTTTATCGGGTAGTGTCTACCGGATTTCTGGAAAAAGTGGACAAGGAACTCGAAACCTTGCCGACCGATGCCCAGTTGCGGAACGTACACGTCGAAAGTTTGCTCAAAGACTTAAACCCGATCCTGGCCAAAATGGATGTTTTCCTGGCAGGCGACTTGTACAAGAGCTACGTCGGGTTGGCCCGCGAGGCGGCGTTGTCTTCCGGTGGTTTTTTGCGCATCCGCGCCATCAATGCCGCTGAAGCAGAATGGGTAGGGCTGCCCATGATCCGTCCGATCATCAAACCGCAAAGCAAGGCGGGTGCCGATGTTGCCCAAGACGAGAACGATAATTGGGAAGGCAGTGCTACAGACTATCTAGACGAATAACCGTGGCCCAGTACCCGCCATAATTTCACCGTCTCCACAGCTTCTTTGACGTCGTGTGCCCGAAGGATGCGCGCGCCATGTTGCAAGGCCACCATGTGCAAGGCCGTGGTGCCATTTAAGGCCTCTTCGGGCTTAACGCCCAAAACTTTACAGATCATAGATTTTCGGGAAATGCCTGCAAGCACAGGTCGGCCGGTTGCGATGTGGAAGTCGAACAACTGACGCAGCAGCGTAAAGTTGTGTTCTACTGTTTTGCCAAAGCCAAAGCCCGGGTCCAGCACCACATCGTGTAGGCCCAATTGGCGCAGCTCGTGCAATTTGATCAAAAAAAAGTCGAGCACTTCGGTCACCACGTCGTCGTATTGCGGGTTCAATTGCATGGTGGCAGGCGTGCCTTGCATGTGCATCAGCACGTAATAGATGGACGCTTGTCGGTTTAGTTCGGCCAGGGTAGGGTAGAGGGCCGGGTCAAACGCGCCCGCCGAAATGTCGTTGACCATGCGGGCGCCCGCCTCCACGGCTGCAGCGGCCACGCCGGCGCGCCACGTATCTACCGAAATGAGTACTTCAGGAAAACGCCGATGGATGGCTTCGACCACCGGTACCACGCGCATTGTTTCTGCTTGTTCAGGCACGGTGTCCGCGCCGGGCCGAGACGACGCGCCGCCTACGTCGATGATGCCCGCGCCTTCTGCCAGCATGCGCTCCACCCGGGCAAGGGCTTCATTGACGCCGCTGTACCGGCCCCCGTCATAAAAAGAATCGGGTGTGGTATTCAAAATGCCCATGACAGTGGGCGTCGACCAGTCGAGCATCAGCGCAGTTGTTGTATTTTTGTCGTGAAAAGTCATCTATGATCAAGTTGTTGTACGCCTTGCTGGTGTTGGTGCTGGTGGTCTGTTTGGTGTCGGGCATTGTTTTTCTGTCGCCCGTAGATCCGGCACAACTTACGTTTGGGCAGCGCAGCGATGTGGCCACGGTAGCGGCGAAAAAAGCGGAATTGGGCCTTGACGCGCCGTTGTACCGGCAGTTGTTTGGGTATTTGGCCGATTTATCGCCTGTTTCCGTCATCGGCAACACGCCGGAACAGCGGCGAAAGTACCAATTTTTGCCCCTGTTGCGCTTGAAAAACGAGCGTTTGCTGGTCTTGAAAGCGCCCTGTCTGCGGGAGTCGTTCCAAAGTGGGCGACCAGTGTGGGAAATCCTCGCCGAAGCGGCGCCAGCCACCGCCCTGCTGGCCCTGTGCGCTTTTGTGCCGGCTTTGGTGCTGGGCCTGGCTTTGGGTGGCTTGTGCGCCCAGTGGCCCAACAGTCGCGTAGACCGGTGGTTGATGTCGTTGTCGGTACTGGGGTACGCGGTGCCCTCGTATGTGGTGGCCCTGTTGTTGGCTTTGTTGTTGTCTTATGCCTGGGGCGCCTGGACGGGCCTGCCCTTGCAAGGGCCTTTATACGTGTTGAGCGATTTTGGAGATTGGGAGCTGCATTGGGAAAACATGGTGTTGCCTGCCCTGGCTTTGGGCATGCGGCCCGTGGCGTTGTTCACCCAACTTACCCGAAGCACCCTGCTGGATGTGCTGGGACAGGACTATGTGCGCACCGCCATTTCCAAAGGCATTCCTTACTGGCGGGTATGGTGGCGACACGCCTTGCCCAATGCGCTCACGCCCATCGTATCCGCTGCTACAGGCTGGCTGGGTGGACTGCTCAGCGGCGCTTTTTTTGTGGAAAACGTCTTTGCGTTCAAGGGCCTGGGCGAGGTGACTGTGACGGCCTTGAAGGCTTATGACCTGCCGGTGGTGCTGGGGTGCGTGTTGTTTACGGCCAGTGTTTTTGTGGCGCTGAATCTATTGACGGATGTGCTGTACCGGGTGGTAGACCCACGGTTGCGGTAGGCGCTTACTCCCGCATACACAGCGAAGTGTGTACCTCAAACGGACGTCGGGGTGAATTTTCGAGCGAGACGAAGAATATTGAGGGTTGGGAGGCGGAGGATATGGCGGTTGTGTAGCCTTGGGGCAACAATACTGTTCACCGATGTGCATCCGGAAGCGCGTCGGGTTAACCCGCTACCAGTAAATACTTGTTCTTTTTCCCGTTTTCCATAAGGATGAAACGCCCGTGCAGGAGGTCTTCTGCGCCAACAACGGCATCAAGGGTGTCCACCTTGACTTTATTGACGGAAACCGCGTTGTTTTGCACCGCTTTTTTGGCTTCCGTCCTGCTGCCGAGAATGCCGGTGTGGTCCGACAACAGATCCAGCAGCGAAACGCCGTTTTGTAGGAGCGCCAGGGGCACCTGAGGGGCGGGTATCTCGTCGGCTACCTGTGCAAGGGTGTCAGCGTCGAGGCTGCGGAGCGTTTCGGGGCCGGCTTTCGGATCAAACAGGAGTGCTGAAACGGCGCGCACGGCTTCCAGGGCATCGGCGCCGTGTATCCGCTGGGTGATTTCCTCGGCGAGCAGGCGTTTTTGGGTTTGGGCCGATTCTGCGGCTTCGAGGGCCTCCACTTCTTCGCGGCTGCGGAGGGAGAAGTAGCGCCAGTATTTTCCGAGGTCGCGGTCGTCGGCGTTGATCCAGAACTGGTAGAACTTGTACGGGCTGGTGAGCTTGGGGTCGAGCCAAATGTTTCCTGCGGTGCTTTTGCCGAATTTTGTACCGTCGGCTTTGGTGAGCAGGGGGGTGACAACGGCGTAGAGCTTCAGGTCGGCTATTTTCCGGCCCAGTTCGATGCCGGCGGTGATGTTGCCAAACTGGTCGCTGCCGCCCATTTGCAGGGAAATGCCGTGGTGGCGGTGGAGGAGCACAAAATCGTATCCCTGCAAAAGCTGATAGCTGAACTCGGTAAACGAAATGCCCGATTCAAGGCGGCGTTGCACGCTTTCTTTGGAAAGCATGTAATTGACGGTGAGGTACTTGCCCACGTCGCGCAGGAACGTGAGCACGTTCATGTCTTTGTAAAAATCGAAATTGTTTACCAGCAAAGCCCGGTTGGGCAGGGTGGGGGAGAAGTCGAGCATTTTTTCCACTTGCGCGACCTGTCGGGCGATGTTGGCGTCGAGTTCCTCGTATGTTTTGAGTTCGCGTTCAACGTCTTTTCCACTCGGATCGCCGATGCGGCCGGTGGCGCCGCCCATGAGCACAAACGGCTGGTGCCCTGCGCGTTGCAAGTGGGTGAGCAACATGATTTGCACGTAATTCCCGATGGTGAGCGAGGGCGCAGTGGGGTCAAAACCAATGTATCCCTTGACCATGCCTTTGGCCAAATGCTCCTCCAGGCCGGGGGTGGTGTCGTGAATCATGTTGCGCCATTGCAACTCGGCGAGTAAAGACATTTTTGATTTTGGATTTGTGATTTCGGATTTGCGATTTCGAATTTGCGATTTCGAGCGCAAAAGTAGTATTTTGCAAGGCAATCGGGTACAAATCAGGTTGCCTCTTTTGCACCAGCGCGGAGACTTGTTTTGATGGTGCCCGGATTGCATACGTGGGACGGGGCAAGGCTTGATATATTATTTTGCAATGTGGTTAAAGTTTTAGCATATATTTTTTCATTGTTTTTTGGAGAGGTGATCATGGTGTGCATACCTTTACAGCATGCGTTCAGATTGCATTGGTGATGTGTGATGCCTACTTGTGAAATGCGAAGCGTTATCTGAAATCAGCATGACATGAAAATCAGCGTGACGGGCATAGTGAGCATAAACGCAACCAACGTCGAAGTAATAAAAGACGCAATGCGGGGTTTAGTTGGACGTTAGTTGTGTTTATGCGGTAGTTCGATAAAAATAAAAAAATGCAGGCGAGTGAAATAAAACTTCAAAAAGTAATAGAAGGTCAGTTACAATATGTTATTCCATTTTTTCAGCGCGCATACAGCTGGGATAAAAAGGAATGGCGAGCACTTTGGGAAGATATTGTTGAATTATGCGAAGCAGAGAACCTAGAAAACATTTTGTATCGAAAAGCTAAAAAATGTCATTTAACGAGGCCGATGTTGTTACAAGGGGGAGTCAAAAGTTGTCTTTTGCAACTCCAAACGGCTTTGAGGTTTTAACATGGAAATAAGGACTGCCAATACAAGCGATAACGCGGGCTTGCTTGAACTGACAAGTCTAACGCCTATGAAAGGGCTTATTTCATTGTGTATTGACCGTCAACCCGACTTTTTTAGCCTGTTGCGCTATCGCGGTCAACATGAGGTCATCGTTATTTTAGAAGGTTCATTAGTAGTTGGTTCTTTTTCTGCTTCGCAGCAAAAAGTCTTCATAAGCGGAAATCCCGAAACCATATTTTATCTCGCTGATTTTAAAGTACATCCAGCCTACAGGGGTTCATCTGTGGCGGTTAGACTGGTCAGGGCAATGCTAAATTACCTGCAAACACAATCGGCTGATTTGCTTTTTTGTACAGCGGCAGAAGGGAACAATCGGGTCTTTCCCTTTTTTCAGGGACGCCTGGGTATTCCAGCTTGGGCAGATATTGGCAAGTTTACGGTTTTTCAGATACTTCCCTCCGGTGCCAAGCCGGATAAAAGTTTGGATATCAGGCAAGTGGTACCAGAAGGATTTTCTCTTTTCGATTTTTATCAGGCCTATTTTCTGGAAAATTATACAGTGGCTCCATTGATCGAAGCAAATGATCTTGAAAAAATGGCAAACCTGATGGTGGTTCACGAGGGTATGGTAGTTGCGGCGATCAGTTTGATCGACACGTACCCTATCAAACAAAATGTAGTGATCGATATGCCTTTTTGGTTGAAAGGAGTGGTATCTCTTTCAAAAGGCATGCATGGGGTATTTGGTTGGGTGAGTCTGCCAGGAGTAGGAGAGTCGATTCGTATGTTGAATATTCGATATTGGGCATTTGATCAAGGGTATGATTGGGCGTTTAAAGCACTGGTGCAACATGCCAGGAGAATTGCTGCTGCGGAGAAGCATCATTTTCTGTCAATCGGTGTACAGGAACAGGATCCTGTTCGAGCAGTTTTAGGTTCAATCCGACATATTCCATTTACGTCCAATGGCTTTGTGACCAGTTTAAAAAACATGCAGGAAAAAATTCAAAACATGCGCGAAGGACTTGTTTTTGAGGACTTTTCTTTGGTTTAACTACATAGATTTTTTAACCAATATTTCAAAACAATGGATACAAACATTCAAATTCCCACACAACAAACCCAACAGTACTGGGATTTGGTCGCCGACATTCTCTCCCAATCGATAACCGGGGAATTGATCGGGATGGCCAACTTCGCTGCATTGGTAGAAACCATTGATGACCCGATGGAGATGATGGAAGCCGTTGAACATGCCAATAGTGAGCGGGGCCATGCGGTAGCCTTTATGGACCTCGCTAAAAAATATAATTTACAGGTAATCATAAATCCCCAGGCAAATTATTGGCGGAGGGTGCGCGAGGCTTTTTTGAAATGGGCTCGTCGAAAGGATTTTTCCGCCTGTATTTTGATTCAGGAGGTCATGCTGGAGTCCTTTGCGGTGGGCATGTATCGGGAAGTCGGAAAATCATTACCCGGTGATCTGGGCAGAATATTCACCGCTATTGCCGCTGAAGAAGAAGAACACATGGAACACTCCATTCAGTTGTTGCAAAAGGAGATGCAAAAAGACCCTGCAGCCTTTATCCTAAAAGCAGAGGAAATACACGTGGATTGTATGACCATTTTGGCTGAATGGTCGGCTAAAACGGACGGAAAAGGCCATTGCGAAGTTTGCAAAGGCAATTGCATGAAAGAATCACTCTATCTGGCCGACCTCAATATCAGTAACATGCGAGGCAATTCTATGGCCTTGTATCTCGAGGCTTTGGACAGGATCGGACTGCCTGGCGAAAAATCAATCGTATGGGTAGCGAATCTCCCAGCGTAGATTATGCTGCCATTGGGCATCAAGACAGTTGGTGTCAAGTGGTAGCATTTATCAATGCCATGCGGGACACAAACAAAGAGGCTTTAACAATGGAACAAATTCAGGAGATCTTCCCCTGGATACCGCCTAGGGTCGTGTTTCGGATCGACTCGCATTCTATCCTGCCAGATTGCGTTGCGCATGGAGTGTATATCGAAACATTTATTCCCCCTGAGCAGCTCAGGAGTGGGACGATGGCCCCATTGATAAAAAAAGTGAAATTGGCTGCTGCCTGTGCAGAACGGGAAGGTGCCCGGATCGCATCACTGGGGGGCTTTACCTCCATACTACTTGAAGGAAATACCGGTCTGTTGTCCAGCAGTGGCACAACCGCCTTCACAACGGGCAATACCCTGACAGCAGCATTGATCGCCAAAGGGGTGGAAAAAGCGTGTGATGTCCACGGCATTGAGCTTCGAGCCTCCAGGCTGTTGGTTATAGGTTCGACAGGTGATATCGGTTCGGCTTGTGTGCGATACTTTTCCCCAAAGGTCTTCATGGTTTTATTGAATGCCCGAAAGGAAAAACTCCTGCAGGAACAGCACACAAAGCTAATGCAGGAAGGCCTAAATAGTGCATACGATACAGAACTGGCCAATTTAATTCCGCTTGCGGACATCGTTATCAGTGTGGCCAGCACACCAGAACCCTTGTTTCAAATGAGTGCGTGTAGGTCGCATACTTTGGTCTGCGATGCGGGTTACCCCAAAAACATCATTGCTGATGACTTTGGACAGCGCAATCGCTTGTGGCACGGCGGCATGGGGCAATTACAGGGAGGTTACGAATTCAAGCCTGAATCGGCTTTGGCTTTTTACCGGTATCCTGCGCCGAATGTCAGTCATGGTTGCTTGATCGAATCCATGGTGCTGGCTTGGGAAAAGCGGTATGAACCTTTTTCAAGTGGACGTGGACAAATCACGACCGCGCGTATGGACGAGCTATGGTCCATGGCGCAAAAACACGGCGTTGTTATCGCGCCTTTCTTCAATCATTACGGTCTTTGGACTGGGGCAAACAATTGAGTTTTACATGCAAGACAATAAAAAAATCCACCAAATTCAACTTCAGAAGTTGCTTTTTACGCAAAACTGGGAAGATCCTGCTTCCGACGGCCGTGCATTGCGTATTCAAGCAGGGGAAACTATGGTCACCATTACATCTGGTGGGTGTAATACCCTTGGTTTTCTGCTGCAAAAACCGGGTCTGATTTACGCCGTAGATATTAACGGTAGCCAAAACTGGCAAATGGAATTAAAAATGGCTGCAATTCGTCGGCTAAGTCACCCTGACTTTTTGCGGTTTTTGGGCGTTCTGGATACCACCGATCGATTAGACGTCTATGACAATATGCTTCGGCCGGACTTGAGTCCGGAAGCGCAGATATTTTGGGATGCCAAGAAAGATATCATTGCCAAAGGCTTTTTGTCGCGTGGGCGTTTTGAAAATTTTGTAAAGATCGCCGGTCGCTTGATTCATTTTCTTCAAGGGAAGAAACGGGTACAGCAATTATTCGCGGATAAGGACGCCGGGGAACAGCGTGTTTTTTATGAAAAAACATGGGATACTTTTCAAATGCGCCTTTTATTCAACCTGATGTTCAACAAGCGAATATTGGCCAGCAGAGGACTCAATGCCGACTATTTCCATTTCGACGACGGCTCAGACTCCTTTGCAAAAAGCTTTTACAATCGCTTGCGGAAGGCGCTCCGGGATATTCCGATCCAGGGCAATTATTTCTTATCCATGTATATCCTCGGGAGATATAGACGGCCAACGGAAATGCCTGAATATCTACTGCCTGAAAATTTTGAACCTATAAAAAATGCACTGGACCATATCCAATTGATCACACAGGATGCTCAAAGCTGGCTTGAGTCTATGCCTGATCATTCCATTGACTGTTTTGCGTTGTCCAATATCTGCGAATTGATGAGTCTCGAGGATACCGAGCGGCTATTTCGTCAGGTATATCGCACGGCAAGGCCAGGCGCCCGGATCATATTTCGCAATTTAATGATTCCAAGAGAGGTTCCTGAAGGCACGGCTTCACTCATTCACAAGGATGAAGATTTAAGCCGGGAATTGTTGGCAGGAGATCGTTCGTTTGTTTATTCAAAAGTTGCGGCATACCGTGTAATAAAATAATTGCCTACCACTTTCATAATGCAAATAGAATATGCTACACAAATTCAACGGGTCAGCCGGTGGGTAGATCAACTGAACTATGACGACATTCCTGCTGATGTGGTGGAATTGGCACAATTGCAGCTATTGGATAGTATTGCTGCGATCTGTGCAGGAGCCCGTTCAACAGTGGGCGTCCGATTGCGAAAAGCATTGGAACACAGTGGTGCAAACGGCCAATCTAACGTATTGCCTTGGGGTGAACACTGGTCTATGGAGAACGCTGTGTATTACCATACAGCCATGATCAATGCCCTTGAATTAGACAGTTTTACATTTATGGGGCATGTTGGTCAATCTGCTGTAGCGGCGCCCTTGTCTATTGCGGAAATACTGGACAAGGATGGCAAGGCTTTTTTACTGGCCATGATTGCTGCAGAAGAGGTGGCTGGGCGACTGAGCGCATATCTGACCACAGGGCCGCAGCAAGGCCATATGCGTGCCTTTATCCATCGGACAGCTGCTGCAGTAGCAACCGCTAAACTCTATGAGATGGATGAAACGGCCACGGCGAGGGCCATCGCTATTGCCCTTTCAATGCCGGAATTTCCACTATATCCTGCATCCTTTTCCCCGGATACGAAGATCATTTGCACCAGCTCACCCACCATAGAAGGGATTCGTGCAGCCTGGTTGGCCAGGGAAGGCATGGATGGGCCGCTGGATATAATCGAGCATCCCTTGGGTTTTATTACTTATTTCAGTTATTTGAAATATATGCCTGACATCTGGGCGCATATTGGCGAAAGTTGGGTTTTGTATGCCTTATCGTTTAAGAAGTATGCGAGCTGCGGTTATGCACAAGGCCCTGTCAATGCAGCGCTGCGAATTCAGGAACAGGGGATTGACCCAACTGACATTTGTCAGGTGGATATCCATGGGCCAATCGTTACAGTGGTCATGGAAAAATTTTCCAAACCTCATTATGGGGCGCATTTTACCCCGGTCAATACCCATTTTTCAACCCGGCGAAGTGTTGCTGCTGCATTGTTGTTTGGTTCTCTGGGGGGTGATTTTTTTGCCGAAGGGAATTTTGAGTCTAAGATCAATGCAATCGAACACCTGTACAACAAAACCAATTTGTTTCACGACTGGCAAATGACCATCAACCTGATCCGGGGAGTTGATGAGGGCATTGAGGGTGCTGGAAAACAGGGCGTGTTGAGTTTGGGCGGCGCAGGCAAGGCTATGTCAAGATTTAAAAAAGCATTTGGTAGTCGTCCTTTGTTGCATTTGGGGGATATTCCAGCACTTTTTAGGCTTTCAGCAGCAGATCGAAATTATTTTTTCCGACGGTACTGGAGATCTGTACATTTTTCAGAACGGCTGCCATTTATGCAAACAAAGTCGCCATATTCTCATGAGGGAGATCTTAGTAAGATGTCATTCCCATTAAGCGGTCGGGTGAAAGTAACCCTTAAGGATGGGCAGGTTTTAAAAGCTAGTTGTCATATACCGCCCGGGTTTGCAGGAGATCCACTTCGCAAAAACGCAGTGCTTGAAAAATATTTCCGCGAAACCATACCCGTATGGGGGGAAGAAAAAGCCAGCAGGGTTAAGGCACTGGTGGATAGACTTCCAGAAATATCCATTCGTGCTTTAATGAAGGCTTGTTCTTAATGGTGCATCGAACGGAAGTCTATTTTGGCGGAGGTTCCTTTGTTAGCATTGGGCCTTTCCACAATCTCAGATAATTTTTAAAAAATGAAAAACGCTCCCTGTCTGAATTAATATATTTTGGCAGATGGATCCATGGTATTTTTGGATTTTGATGATGTGCTAAATGGATATTAAAATTTAGGTAGTCGATCCTTAAAAACGCCCAACTTGCTAACAATCAACCAACTGTTTGTAAAAAATAGTGTATAGATTTGCAAGAAGTCGTAAATTACCCCCGAAAACCTTGCAAATTATGAAAGGAAAATTACCCGACCAGAAGCAGGCCAGTTTATTTGAACCCAATTTGCATCAAATTGTGAATCCGGCGCATGAATTGGTTTTATTGGCTGAAAAAATCGAAGGTTACCAAATCAACGTGCTGCTGGCCAGCGCCGCATGGAACATGAAAAAATTCATGAAAAAGCTCTCTGAAGCTTTTTCTTTCCCCTTATTCCGACCACTGTGGCAATTTCTGGTGCATCTCACACGGCAATCCCAAGCCTTTGGAACCCTTTCTGGACATGCCAATCCGGCTTTCCTGATGGATATAGGTAGGTGAATTGGGTTTTTAAGGATCGATTAAATAGCCGCTAACAATCGCTGGCTGCCAAGTACTCCTAAACGTCGCACCTGACAGCCAGCATAACGTTCACCTCCCCCCCAACCCCACTGCACCAAACCTATTCCCCGAACAGCCACACACGGATACACATGCTTCGCGTCGTTGAACTTATCTTTGCCCCAGTGCACGCCCCACACCCCAACCCGCTCACCGCTATGAATTTTCCTTTTTTCGTTGCCCAACGCATTGCTTTT
>JBMOHO010000041.1:0-16293 GCA_049317805.1 Saprospiraceae bacterium | reverse complement strand
CTTCTTGTTTAAAACTCTAAAACGCACAACACCGACTAACCGACTAACCGACTAACCGACTAACGACTAACAGACTAACGACTAACAGACTAAAAAGACTAACAGACTAAAAAGACTAACCGACTAACGACTAACCGACTAACGACTAACAGACTAACAGACTAAAAAGACTAATCCAAAGTGCCCGGGTCCACCACATCCGAGCCCTCCGGAGGGGTAAACCACCAGCGGAGCGTGAGTTCAGCGGAGCCGCTGTTGAATTTGCGCAACTGAGATAATCCGATGTCGTACGAAAGCGCAAAAAACAGGTTTTTTGTGGCTTGCAAGCCCGCCAACACATCGATGCTTTCGCCAGCCGCGTTGGCCTTTCCGCCGCCGGTTCGATATGTCAAGCCGCCGTAAATCGTGTTGTTGAAGGCCATGGTGGCGTTTACATCTGCGTCGAACGGGGCGTTGACAGCGTATTTGAGCAACAATTGCGGTGTCAGCGTGATGCCGTCGCTGAGTTCAAATGTGGCACCGCCCATGGCGTTGATGTGCTGCACCTCGCGGCTGATTTCGCCCCCCAGTTCGGCAAAATCAATGTTGTTGCTCACGAGGCGGGGCACACCTGCACCGGCATACCAGGTTGGGCCGTTGTAATATACACCGAAACCAAAATTGGGCACCACTTTGCTTTGCGGATCGGTCGGTACGGCACCGTCGGTGAGCAGGGGCTGAGAACCTACGAGGCGCTCGTCTGTCCAGTCTTGATACAAATGCCGGATACTCGCCTGCAAGCCGATGCCCAGGTGGCCGCGGCGCAGGGCAATGCGGTATGCGTAGGCCAGATCGGCCGTGATGGTGCGGGTGATGCCTATGCTGTTGCGCACCAGGTTGAGGCCAATGCCCACGCGGTCATTGAGCATGGGCTGGGTGTACGACAACAATTGGGTATTGGGCGCCCCCTCAAGCCCGATCCACTGGTTGCGGACCACGGCGGTAAGTGTGGGTGACTGGAAGCTGCCGGCATAACCAGGGTTATACGTGAGTTTATTGAAGAAAAACTGCGTGTAGAGCTGCTCCTGCTGCGCTGTGGCGGCAAGCGCAAACAGCATGGCGAGGGCCGTGAGGCGTACATGTTTGTGCATGGGATGGATGCTAAAGGGTTATCGCTGAAGGATTAAAAAGCCGCTTTGGGTGCCGGCGTCACCATTGAATTTGACCATGTAAAAATACGTGCCTGCGGGCAGGGGCTCACCGTTGAAAGTGCCCTGCCAGTCGTTGCCGTAAGGCGACGCGTGAAAAACTTCATCGCCCCAGCGGTTGAAAATGGTGACCTCGTTGTCGAGCGCCACGTCGGCATTCAGGCACGGCACAAAAAACTCGTCGTTGGTGCCGTCGTTGTTGGGCGTAATGATGGTTGGTATCACACAGTCCCCCGCTTCTTGCACCAACAGCGTAACGTTCGCAAAATCGCAGGCATCCACGCAGTTGATGTTGCAAACTTTGTACACCACCACGTCGACGCCGGCAAACTGAATATCAGGCTGGTAAGCGTACACGCCATTGCCCAGGTCTTCAAACTTGCCATGCTGAGGCTGCTGCACGATCTCCACGTTGTATTGATTGGGCAAAATATCGTTGAAAACCACGTCAAACGTGACCTTCAGGCCAAAAGGGGCCACTACGGTGTCGTTAACCGTGGTGGGCGTTACTTCAAAATCCAGCAACACGGTATCGCGCGATTTGTCGCCACAAAGGCCCTCGTTGGTGGTCCAAATGCAAAGGTTTGGTCCGGGCACCAGCCCGCAAACGGTCGTATTGGGACTGGTCGGACTCGCAAAACGAAGGGCCGGGTTCGGACTGCTCCATCTCCCTGTTTCATTGGCGGGCAATGCAGACGCGTTCAGGCCGCTGCACGAGTCTGAACTGCAAATGCTCAGGTCGTTGCCGGCAAAAGCCACTGAACCCACCACACGCACCACTACAGTATCCGTCGACGGCGCACAGCCCTCATTTTGCAGCGTCCAGAAGAAATAATACACGCCGGTGCCAAGGTTGTCCACCGATGTAAGGGCTTCATCCGCGTCGGTAATCGTCACGCCTAATTGACCCTGGACTTGCGGTTGGCTCCATTGGCCTATGGCCGTGGTGCCAGGCTGCGCGGTGATCACCACAGATTCGGCATAACAGGTGTCGATAAACTTGTCAATTGCAAACGCCTGTTCAAACGGCACCACCTGAATCGTGACGTCGTCTACACTGTAATTTTTGCAGGCACCGTTGGAGAGCGTCCAGCGGTAGCGGTATATGTTGGTGGCCGAAAGTCCATTGACCAAAGAGGTGGCCAGGGTCGGATCAATGATGCTGCTGTTGGGCCCAAACACCTGCGTCCACAGACCCGTTCCAATAGAAGGGGTCGCACCTTCCAGGTTGACGCTCGCCCCGCTGCACACAATGCGGTCGGAGCCGGCAAACGCTTGCAAATCAGGGACAGTATCGAACAAGACCGATACAACAGCCGATGGTGTAGAACTGCAACCGTCTAAAGAAGCCATTGTAAAAACACCATTCGA
Organism: Saprospiraceae bacterium; assembly: GCA_049317805.1. GTDB lineage: Bacteria > Bacteroidota > Bacteroidia > Chitinophagales > Saprospiraceae > M3007. The sequence continues at coordinate 13,735 of JBMOHO010000041.1, read as the reverse complement.
TCCAGGCGAAAACGAATTTAAATCGGTGATGGTCAAATTGGTGGCAAAACTGGGGCCCGAGAGCGTATCGCCGCTCGCATTGCTCACCCAGGTGTACATGGCACCAGAAGTAGTGCTTGAAGGGCTGATCTGGAGCTGAAGCACGCTGCCTGGTTGGTCTAAGCATACAGACTGTCCCGGCAAAATCACCGGCGTATTGGGCCGCGGCTTCACCAGCACTGTTGCGCCGCTGCCTGCCGGGGACAGACAGCCTTTTACCCGGATTTGCACATTGTAAAAACCGGCATCGGAAGAATCAACCGACAGGATAATCGGATTGGGCACCGTGGCTGTCCATCCGCCCGGCCCGGTCCAAATGTATTCGTCGGCACCGGCGGGCGCAAACAACTGCAAGGTTTCTCCAGTACAAATAATGGCCGGGGCCGACACGCTCGGCGCAGGTGGTATAGCGTTGACCACCACAGCAACCGCCTGGGACGAGTCCGAAACACAGTCGCCGATTTTGACAGTGACCCTGTACGTTCCGGCTTCCGCTTTGGAAATGTTGTTTAAGGCCAATTCCGGAAACACCGTATTAATCGGACCCAACAAAGGGCGGTACCAGGTAAAGGTCACGTTGGCACCCACATATTTGAAAGCGTTGCTGATTTGAAGCAGCACGTCATCGCCTTCACACACGGGTGCCACTGCGGCCACCATCGGCATATCCGGCACATCGTCTACATCAATCACTTCAATGGCTTGCAACGAAGGGCACCCAAATGTGTCGCGGATAACCAGGGTGTAAGCACCGTTGTTGTCTGAACCAATATCATTGATCGCCGGCATGGCCTGCGTAGAAAAAATCATGCCGTTGGGGCCCCGCCACTCGTAGGTAAACGGCCCAAACGGAGAGAAAACAGAAGGCTGCAATAGGGCGCTGGTGTTTCCCGGCGCACAAGCAGGCGCATTGTTCGTAATGTCTGTGATCACTGGCGACGGCACCACCAACACGTTTATCGTAGCCGTATCAGCACAGGAAGCGCCAATGGTGCGGCCAATGACGGTATAAGGGCCCGTAATGCCGCCCGTACACGGATTGGGCGAGGAAGATACAAAGCCATTGGGGCCTGCCCATGAAAACAAGATGTTGTCAATGTTGGTGGTGGCGCTCAAACAAAGCAAGGTGTCCTGGCAAAGCGGCGTATTGGCAAACGCCAGCACATCAGGCTTGGAAAGCACCTTGAGCAAATGCCCGGATGAAACGCTGGAAGCACAACCCTGTTGTATGACAAAAACGCGCCAAAAGCCGGAGTCCAACATGTTCACCGGATTGATCAGCAACTGGTTGATGCCGTTGATGGTGGTGGTGTCAAACGCCGGAGAAACCCATTTCCACACAAAGCCTGCTCCGTTGATGTCGGTGATCAATTTCAGGCTGTCGCTAAGGCATACTGCGCCCGCGCCAGAAATCAGGGGTGCAGCTGGACGGGGTTTGACCACTACATTTACAAAAACAGGCAGAGAAGTGCACCCGTTTTGGGAGATCAACAAGCGATACATGCCACTGTTGACCGTGTCAGCATTGGTGGTTACGGTGGGGTTCTGAACGGGAGATAAAAAATTAGGGCCGCTCCAATTATATGTGACGCCAGGGCCTGCAACATTTGTCCCCAACACCAGCGCCTGTCCGGCACAAATGGTGATGTTCGGCTGGGTTACACTTGCTTCAGGTGCGCTAAATACTTGCACCACACGGTGATCAGAGGGAACCGAAGAGCAACCACCAACGGTTACAATCAGGTAATATTGATACGTGCCGAGCGCCGGTTGGTTAATCTGATATGTGGGCACGGGCGTGGAGGCCAAAAAAGTACCGTTTGGCGGCAAACCCCGGTACCAGTTGTAACTGACGTTGGAGCCGCCAACGGTATTGGTGACCAGCACGATGTTTTCACCGAAACAAAGGCTGTTGTCCTGCACCGTTACCGCCGGTTTTTGTGGCATCTCGTTGAAGTCGACCGAAACTTGCCCCTCGGCTGTGCATCCGGTCGGGCCAGTGATGGTCACCGAATACGTGCCTTCTTTGGCTGCGGAAGTGTTGAAAATAAATGGATTTTGTTGCCCGGAACTAAACATCGGGCCGTTCCAGGCAAACGTGTACAGGGCGCCTGAGGGCGGATTGGCAAACAACTGGGCCGTATCGCCCATGCAAATGTTCTGGGTATAGGTGGGCGCAAGGTCTATGGTTTCAATGCGTACCGTAGCTGTACAGTTGGAGCTGTTGCCCGAAGTATCGGTGACGGTCAGCGTCACAGGGATCACCGCCCCGGCCTGGTTGCAGGTAAAGGTGGTTTGCGACAACGCAAAGCTCAGTCCCGGGCCAGTGCAATTGTCGGTGCTGCCGTCATCTACTTCACCAGGCGTCAAGGTATAGGTTGTGGCGCCGGAGGGATTGGTAAAAATGATGGTGTTTTCACAACGCGCCACCGGCGAAACGGTGTCCTGCACACTCAGCGGGAAGGAAGTCATCCCGGCGTTCCCATTGGCGTCCAACACGCGGTACGTAACCGTATAGTTTCCTGGTGGCAGTTGTACGTTGGTGAGGTTTCCGTTCAGCAGCCCGTCGGTTACCGGTTGGCCGAGATAGTTGGTGATTTCGTAGGTGACGGCTGCAAAATTATACTCCAGGATGGCCTGCACCGCGCTGATGCCATCTTGACTCGCACCGTTGAGCGAACCGCAAGGGCCAATAAAATTACTAAAACTGCCTGCATCACGGTTGGCTTTCAGCTTGATTTGTGCGGAGCCATTGGCTGCCCAGGCATTGATTTGGGCAGCCGACACCCAGATTTCGGTTTCATGAAAATCAGTGCATTGATCCACCACTGAGCCCAGTGTTGTAAAACCGAGCGGGATGTTGTTTTCATCATAAATTTCAAAAAACTCGCCCGCAGTTTCGTTGTCTCCCCGATGCAAGATGTGCAAAGAGCCCCCGGTCACGGCGTTGGGTACTACGCCGGGTATGTTTAGTGTGACGTCTTTGGGCACCAGTTGGGCGTTGGGGTCAAATTCAAATGTGAGCGTCACAGCAGCCGAACTGCGCGCCAGATCATCAGAAAATGCGCAATTTTCACTCAAACCCGGGAAAGGCAGGTTCACAGAAGCCACACAGTTGTTCACGCCCGTATAGTCTGTAATGGGTGCTGGCGTGTTCACCACGGGCGATTCAAGGTCTTCGACGCGCAACACCATGTTTGCTGTGCTGCTGTTTCCAGCACAATCGGTGGCTTCGTATAGTATGTTGTGTAAACCCACGTTCAAGGAAGAAGCAGCAGAGGGCGGATAGCTTTGCATGGGCCCGCCGTCTAAACTATACGCCAGGTCTATGTCTAAATAAGGTTTAGCCACCGGAATACCAATGGTCGCCCGTACCTGTCTGCCGTCGCAAATGGCGTTAAGGGAGCCCGGGCCGGTTCCAATGGGGGTGAGTGTAATGATCAGGTCTCCATCAGGCAGCCAGGCGTTCAAATAGGCAGCGGGAATAAGCAGGTTGGTTACGCTGGAGGCGCACTGAAAAGGCGTTTTTTGGGTAAATCCGAGAAAAATACCGTCTTCCCCCCATATTTCAAATCGCTCATCGTCAGTCTCGCTGTCGGCATTGTCCAAGTATATGGTCATGGCAGCGTCTGACACTACAGGCTCAGTGGGTGGTGTCACCGGCGAAACCCATTGAAAACGGATGGTATCGCAGGCAACTGCTATATCGGGTTGGCCACTGGTGTTCACGATCGGCATGGTGTCGCGCAACTCCACAAACTGTTGCTGTACAGAACATTGGTCATAGAGCGATAAGGGTGGCGGTATGAGCAGGTCAACGCTGCACATGCCGGGTTTGGCGGGCAACGACACGGTGTCTTGCACCTGAAGTACCGGGGCCAGGTTGTCCGTTACAGCGATGGTCTGCGTGTATGTCCGGTTGTTGCCACAGTTGTCGCTCACTGTCCACTCGCGCCGGATGAGGTAATTGGACCAGTGTTCGCAACTGTTGAGGTTGGGATTGCGCACTTCTGATTCGGCAAAACCGATGAGCACTGACTCGTCACAATTGTCGTTTCCGGTAATGTTGGACGGCAATTCCGGAATAGCATCGCAAGATACGGTCACGTCGGGTGGAATGTTCACGAGCGTCGGGCGCACGGTATCCGATACATGGATGTCTTGCACAAAGGAATCGCGGTTGCCACATACATCCTGGGCTTCCCAGAGGAGCCTGAGGGTATACGTATCGTCGCAAGGGCCGTTGATGATGACCTGACTCTTGAGCGTTGGTGCCGCCGTGGTGCCGCTGCACACGTCAGAAGCGGTCGGTGGCGGCATCATCGGTTCAGCTTCACACACAGCTGTGGTATCTGAAAAACCTGAAAAAACAGGCGGCTTATTGTCTTTAACTACAATAAGTTGAGTGGCCATAGCAGTGTTGCCGCAGTCGTCGCTGACCACAAACGCGCGGGTAATCGTGTAGTTGTAGTGCCCACACACGCCAGGGTCTGGATTTTGGGCCGAAACGTCATTGAATGTGTACCCGCTGATGCTGCCACACGCATCGTTGGCTGTCAAACCGACGCCCAGTACCGGTGGAGCGGGCAACACTACGGCGTCGCAAGACAAGGTCACGTCGGCTGGAACCAGGGTAACAATTGGAGCGGTTGTGTCACGCACTGCAAAAGCATGCACCAGATTGGCCGTGTTACCGCAGTCATCCGTGGCCGTCCAGGTCACGGTCAACGTGTATTGGCCGCCGCAAAGACTGTCGCTGACCACGCTGGTTTGGCTCAGGCTCACGGCGGCGTCGCAGTTATCAGACCAATCGGCCGGGGTAATGGTGGGCACCACGGCCGGACAATACAGGATATCAACAGGCACAGTACCGGTAAATGTCGGTGCAATGTTGTCTGTCAGTTGAAAACGGGCAGTGTGCCGGCGGATGTTTCCGCAGCCGTCGGATGCCACAAAGGTAACGTCCACGTACCAGTCACAATCGTTGGCTGGAATGGTTGGGTAGGGGCCAAAATTGAATCCGCCGTTGCCAATGTCGCCAGTCGAACTTTTCCACGTAAACTCAAGCCATGAAGCATTGGTGCATTCGTCGACGAGCATAGCACCGGCTTTGTTGTTGATCCAGTTTTGCAGGGCGATCTGGTCATCGGTACCGGTGCAGGTTTCTGTGGTTGTTGCCGGGCCGTTAATGGTGGGCGGAAAAGTGTCTATGGCCGCAAATACGGCCTGACCGCCTGGAATGCTGTTGCCGCAGGCGTCTTTTACGGTAAAATTAACCTGCACGCTGCCCACCACTTTGTTGTACGGGACGCCGCCAACAGAGAGTTGTTTGCAAGAGCCGTCGAAGGAAGCCAAAAAGGCTGCAATCACCTGCGCGGAGTCGCGCAATACGCCGTTGATCCGCATCTCGTATTGCATGTAAGCCGGATCGGTGCAGGCGTCTGTGGCGTTCAGGAAACCGCGTTTGTTGATCCATTGCGATAATTTGACAACCTGGTTGCCGGAAGGCGAACAATACGCCACGGTGTCGCGCGGGCCGCTGTTGAGCACCGGCGGATTGGGGTCGGAGGTGACAAATTGGGCGGTTCTGCTGGATTTCAGCCCACAGTTGTCTTCGGCACGAAACGTAAATGTGAGTGTTTGGGCGCAGCCCGGAGGGAAACTGGGCGGGGCATTGTTGGTATATGCCTTGATGCCTGAAGGATCCACAGCCTGGAAATTGGCGATCTGGGTATTCCGCCACGCCGGATACGCCACGGAGAGCTGTTCGCAGGGTGCCGATCCATTTTGGGGTGCCACGTTGATGAACGGAGGAAGCGTATCGCCAAACACATTGATGATTTGGGTAAATACACCCGTGTTGCCCTCCTGGTCAGTGGCCGTCCAGGTGCGGGTAAACGAGCCACCCTGGCAGGTATCCGGGGCAGGAGACTGCGCAAAAGTGGGCGTCAACGCGCCGTCGCAGTTGTCGACCACCGGAATAACGGGCGCCGGAGGCACCTGAATAATCGAGTTGACGGTGACGACCGGGTCTACGCCAAAAAGGTCGAAAACAGGCGGTGTGTTGTCTTCAAACGTGATGACGAACGTGTTGAACACCGCGCTGTTGCCCATGTTGTCTTCTACGTACCAATGCACGCTGATGGTGGTGTTTTTGGGAACCGGATCTGTGTAGGCCCACCCGGTAAGCGTTTCTTCCAATTGAGAAACAACGATGGCAGCGCCCATTTTGGAAGAGACGCTGGGTAGCGGCTGAATGGCGGCTTGCAAGGTACCGGTACAACCCGGGCCTACATTGAAGGTAGTAGGCCCATTGTAGCTGAAGTTAAATTTGCTTTGCTGCGCGTCCAGCACGAACGGGCATAGCAGGTACGCCATCACTACAGACAGGGTACCGGCCCTGAGCATAAAGGGTAATCGGTTGTTCATACGTTCATGTACTATTGCCTGGTAATCAGGCAGATGTTCATGGGTGCACCCAAACAGGCGCATCCGGAAAGGGGATAATGGATTCAGGTGCGGATTAAGACGGGATTGGAGCCAGGGAGTTACCCCATTCAGGGCAAATCACTCCGATCCGTTAATTTTTTATCGTCAACGTTCTTGTTCAGAAAGCGGTTGATGTGGTCAATGTCGTATGCTTTTTCTATTTCGCCTAAGGCGTTGATCTTGATGTCAATATCCGCTAAACTGTTGCCGGTGTTAAACACATTCAGGGCAGCAGTCAAGCGCGATACCGATTCCTCCCGGCCGAGTACTTGCGCCATATCAAACACGGCAGGGCCTTTCACCGTGCCAGCCAATGCAATGCGCAGCAGGGGAAGCAAGTCGCCGGCCTTGAGCGCTTTTTCCTGCAGAACAGTTTTGGTTAAGGCATCAAGGGTGTCCACTTCGAATGGTTCGAGGGCATTCCAGCGGTCGATGAGGGTTTTCCAGGCATCCTGCAATTCCGGGCGCCATTTTTTGGCAATTTGTTCTTCATCGTACATGCGCACAGGCTCAAAAAGGTAATACCCCTGGTCTACAAAATCCGGCAGAAAGGTCGCGCGTTCTTTCATCAAGCCTGCCACCTGCTCCAGGTAGGCATCAGGCACATGGTATCCTTTGGCTTCGGCATAAGGGCGAATGGCCTGCGCGAGCGCCACATTGTCGGCATGGTGCAAATATTGCTGGTTGAACCACTTGGCCTTTTCATAGTCGAAACGGGCACCGCTTTTGCTGATGTGGTCTATGGAAAAGGCCTGTATCAGGTCTTCAATAGAGAACAGTTCGCGGTCGTCGGTAGGATGCCACCCGAGCAAAGCCAAAAAGTTGATGACCGCTTCGGGCATAAAGCCTGCTTCGCGAAAACCGGTGAAACTGTCGTCGGGCGTTTCGCCGTGCCAGGCAAGCGGAAACACGGGCATGCCAAACTTGGCACCGTCGCGTTTGCTGAGTTTACCATTGCCCACAGGTTTGAGGATCAGGGGTAAATGCGCAAATTGCGGCATGGTGTCCGTCCAGTCAAAAGCTTCATACAACAGCACGTGGTGGGCGGTGCTTGGCAGCCATTCTTCGCCACGGATGACGTGTGTGATGCCCATAAGGTGATCATCTACGATGTTTGCCAGGTGATAGGTCGGCATGCCATCGGCCTTTAAGAGCACTTTATCGTCCAGTTCGCTGCTTTGGAAGTAGACGTCGCCGCGGATGAGGTCGCGTACATGCACCGAACGATTGGGTTCTACGAGCAAACGGACGACATGCGCCTCTCCCTGGTTCAAACGACTTTGCACTTCATCGGCCGAAAGGGTCAGGCTGTTTTGCAAACCCATGCGGGTAGTGGCGTTGTACGTAAAATTGTCAATGGCGGCGCGCTGGGCCTCCAACGCTTCGGGGGTGTCAAAGGCGTAATACGCGCGCCCTTTGTCTACAAGCGCCTGAGCATACTGCGCATATATGGGCTTGCGGTCGCTCTGCCGGTAAGGCCCCTGGTCGCCACCGAACGACACGCCTTCGTCTGGCGTCAGGCCAAGCCATGTCAGCGCTTCAATGATGTATTCCTCTGCGCCGGGCACAAACCGACCCTGGTCTGTGTCTTCTATGCGGAGGATGAAACGCCCGCCCTGCCGGCGGGCAAACAGGTAGTTATACAGTGCCGTACGCACCCCACCAATGTGGAGGGCGCCAGTAGGGGAAGGGGCAAAACGGACGCGGACGCTCATAAGCAACGGTAAACGGAATATTGGTTGCAAAAGTAAGGGAATAATGGATAAAGCGCTTGTTTTCCTGCTCGTCTTACGACTATACTCGCAGGACGAATTATATTTGCCCGATGTATTTGGCCAAAACCCCTTTTTTTGTTCAAAGATTGCTCCCATACTATACCTGGCGGGCACCAAAAGAAGCGCCTGTTGTGTACCTCACATTCGACGACGGGCCTATTCCGGAAGTGACGCCCTGGGTGTTGGACCAACTCCGTGCATACCATGCCAAAGGCACATTTTTTTGCGTGGGCGACAATGTGCGCAAGCACCCGGCCATTTATGAGGCCATTTTGGCCGAAGGCCACCGCACCGGCAACCATACCATGAACCATTTGAATGGCTGGAAACACACGCCTTCTGTTTACAACGACAACGTGCGCGCCTGTGAACAATACGTCAAAAGCAACCTTTTCCGGCCTCCTTATGGCCGGATTCGCCCCGCACAGCGCCGCTTTTTGCAAAAAAACTACCGCATAGTGATGTGGGATGTGCTGAGCGGCGATTTCGACACTGCCTTGTCGCCCCAGGGGTGCTTGCAAAACGTGCTGGATAACGCCACCAACGGTTCCATTGTGGTGTTTCACGACAGCCTGAAGGCCGAACCGCGCCTAAGGGTGGCGCTGCCCGGCGTGCTGAAGCATTTTTCGGCACTGGGGTTCGGGTTTGAAGTGTTGTGAACACTCCGCTCACAACCGATCCATCAAATACACCAGCGCTGCCATTGACGCCGCGCCCAGCTCCAATTCGCGCTTGTTCACCGCTTCAAACACGTCGGCTGCCGTGTGGTGGTAATCAAAATAACGCTGCGAATCGGGCACATAACCGCCCAACAGGCCTCCTTGCGGTTTCAGCGGACCAATATCGGCACCAGAACCGCCCTTACGCAGCTCGTGCAGTCCGTATTTGCTAAGGATGGGCGCCAGGGCCTGCACCTGTTCGAACCTCCTGGCCAGCACGTCTGATTCAGCTTCGAACGAAAACCCGCGTGGCGTGAACCCGCCGGCATCACTCTCGATGGCCAGGTCGTGGTATTCATGTTTGCGGTTGGCTTCGCGGGCATAAGCCTGTCCGCCACGCAAGCCGTTCTCTTCGTTCATAAACAACACACAGCGCACGGTGTGGCGAGGCCGGTAGCCTATTTGTTTGAACAGGCGCAGCACTTCCATGCTTTGCACACAACCCGCGCCGTCGTCGTGCGCGCCATGGCCCACGTCCCACGAATCCAAGTGCCCACCCACCAGCATCACTTCTTCGGGTTTTTCGGAGCCGCGGATTTCGCCAATGACGTTGTATGAAGGCACGTCGGGCAAGGTGCGGCAGTGCAGGCTGATGAACACCGAAGCCTTGCCTTCGTTTTGCAGCACCTGGTGCAGTTGTTCCGCCGCACGGGTGCTGATGGCCGCTGCGGGAATGAGCGCAAACGCAGAATCGTATCGCAGGGTACCGGTGTGCGGAAAATCGTCGATGCGCAGGCCCATGCTGCGCACCAGCACCGCCACAGCACCGTGTTTGGCTGCGCGCGACGCCCCGTGCACCCGCTGGTCTACCGCGCCGCCGTAAGCTTCAAATGTGCGCAGGTGGGTCGATTCCATGGGCCGGTTGTAAAAAACGACCTTGCCTTGGAGGCGGCCGGCGGCACCGAGTGAATCGAGCTGCTCCCAGCGTTTTATTTCTACGACCTCTGCTTCAAGCCCGTTGCCAGGCGTGGCCACCGAGCCGCCGAGGGCCAGTGCCGGCAGCTTGAGGGGGGCGCCCCGACGGTTGAGGCGCACCAGTTCCGGCGTACCGCGTTCCCAATGGGGCACCATCACCGGCTGGAGCCACACCGAATCGAGCCCCAGGGTGTCGAGCACGCTTTTGGTCCAGGCCACGGCCTTTTCCGCTCCGGTGCTGCCGCTGAGGCGGTGGCCCACGTGCAGACACAGGTGCTCGAGCCAGTTGTAGCAGCGGCTGTCTTTCAAGGCTTCGTCAAAAATCTGCTCCACCACCATGGCTGCTGCCGGTTCAGGCTCAACAGACGCCTGCGCAAACAGCCCGCTGCCGCTGATCCAAAACAGCAGCACGATAAAACAAAAATTGGAAACAAGGTTTGGCCAAACCGCCAAACCAAAAATTAGTTTGAATTTTGAATAAAAATCAGAATTTAACATTGAAGTGAAAAATTTTTAATTTTAACTAAATAAACGCCTGATCCTTTGTCCTCTGCGCGCATTCAAAATTTTTAATGGCGAAAAGGTCAAATTTTTGTGGAAAATTTTTTTACCGTCTTGTTGTATGAATTACACCAAGCACTATATCTTTGCCGCACAAATGACATATTCGCCGAAAAGGCGACATCACAATTTGGTTTTATTTGGTTAGGGCTGAGGTGGTGCTGTGGTGGCGCCGCCTCATTTTTTTGGCGGCTGGTCTTGTTGTACATTCGCACCCAAACAACACCGGCAAATATGAACAAAAGCATCGTCCTGTTCCTCGCTTTTTCCATTTCTTCTTTATTTTTGTACGCCCAGGAGGGCCAATCCCTAAGCATGGCCGATGCCATCCTGAAAGGACGCGGTGCTTTGGCACCTGCCGGACTCGGTCAATTGCAATGGATTCCGGGCACGGATGACTTTTCTCATACCGCCGACACCCGCTTAGTGCGCGTGCACGCACCCGACCTGCGCACCGATACGCTTGACGTATTGCCCGCCATCAACGCTGCCTTAGCCGCCCGCAGCGAAGCGCCTGTGAACGGATTGCCGCCCATCACGTGGGTCGACGCGCAGTCTTTCTGGTTTCACACCGCAACAAATGCATACGTGTGGAACGGCACAACTGGCGTACAATGGAAAAATGATTTGCCCGCCGAAGCAGTCAACGTCGATTTCCACGAAAAAACCTGTAACGCCGCTTTTACCGCCAGCGATGCTCTGCGCGTACGCATAAACGGCGCAGAGCAAACCGTGGCCAAAAGCGAAGCCGAGGGCATTGTGTATGGCAAAAGTGTCCACCGCGACGAATTCGGCATTTTCAAGGGCACCTTCTGGAACACGTCGGGCAATCAACTGGCGTTTTACCGGATGGACGAAAGCATGGTCACCCCTTACAACATCTACGTGCTCGATTCCATGCCCGCCCAAACGCGGTCTATTCGGTACCCTTACGCCGGGGCCAAAAGCCACCACGTGACCATCGGCGTGTACGACACCCGCACCCAAAAAACCGTATACCTCCAAACGGGCGAACCCGCCGAGCAATACCTCACCAACGTGGCCTGGACTCCCGACGACCGCTACATCCTGGTGGCTGTGGTGAACCGCGCCCAAAACCATTGCTGGCTTAATTTGTATGACGCCTCCACCGGTGCCTTCGTGCGCACCATCCTGGAAGAAACCAACGACCGCTGGGTGGAACCTGAAAACCCGCCCGTGTTTGTGCCCGGCAAAAACGACGAATTCCTGTGGCAAAGCGAGCGGGATGGATACAATCGCCTGTATTTGTATGATTTAAAAGGAAAATTGATCCAGACGATTGGTGTCGCAGAAAACTCGATTGTACGCTTCCGCGGCTTCGACAAAGCTGGCAAACACTGCTTTTACGAACAAACCCGGGAAAATGGTTTAGAGCGGTATGGGTGTACAACCGAGCTGTACAAGCCCAATGGGTCTTTCCATTTGAACCCACAGGGTGGAATTCAATCGACTTTGGTGAATGAATCGGGCAAATGGGTGCTCACAACGGTGAGTAACCTAAACACGCCACTTGACGTATACGCATCGCCGTTCAAAGAGCCACAAAAACGCAAAATCTACTACAGCGCCCCCAACCCCATAAAAGACATCGCACTCGGCCAAACCCGCATGGTAACCATCACTGGTCCCGACGGCACGCCGCTGAACGCCCGCCTGATCCTGCCCACCAACTTCGACCCCGCCAAACGATACCCCGCCATTGTATACGTGTACAACGGCCCGCACGTGCAATTAGTCACCAACTCCTGGCTTGCAGGCGGCGAACTGTGGATGCACCGCATGGCCCAGTTGGGCTACGTGACCTTCAGCCTCGACGGCCGCGGCTCGGCCAACAGGGGTTTCGCGTTCGAGAGCGCTGTACACCGCCGTTTGGGCGACGCCGAGGTGGCCGACCAGTTGGCCGGCGTGGCGTTTCTGAAAAGCCAGGGGTTCATAGACACTGCCCGGCTGGGCGTGTACGGCTGGAGCTACGGCGGATTCATGACCACCTCGCTGATGTCGCGCCCCGAATCAGCCGGTGTGTTCAAATGCGGCGTGGCCGGTGGGCCGGTCATCGACTGGCGCATGTACGAGATCATGTACACCGAACGCTACATGGATACCCCCCGGGAAAATCCGGAGGGATACGACAAGAACAGCCTGTTCAAATACGTCGACAACCTCCAGGGCCGCCTGCTGATGATCCACGGCAGTTCCGACGACGTGGTGCTGTGGCAACACTCCCTGCGCTACATCCGCGAATGCGTGCGCAAAGGAAAACAGATCGATTATTTTGTGTACCCTGAGCACCTGCACAACGTGCGGGGCAAAGACCGGGTGCATTTGTTTGAGAAAATCGAGCGGTTTTTTGTGGAAAACCTTTAGTTTTTCAGGAGCAGGGCTCTTGCTATTGCTTCGGTGTTTCGGAAAAATACACTGGTGTACGTTCCTGCCGCCAGTTTACGGGTTGATACGGTGGTCTGACCGCTGCCGGTACCCGCCTGCGCCACTTGCCGCCCCAGGGCATCGAACAGCAACCACGTATCCGCTGTGCCCCACTCGATGTGCAGTACATCGCCCAACGGGTTGGGCCACACCCTGCCCGCCAAGTTGGTGCCAGGGTTTACGGTACTACTGGAAACGCCCACGTCAAACACGTATCCATAGGTGCAGCCCGCGCCGTCGGTGAGCAGCATGGTGTACGTGCCTTGTGCCAGGCCGCTGATGGAGGCCGTGCTGTCGCCTGTGTCCCAAACGTAGGTGTATGGCCCCACACCCGAGGTGATGGCAAAATCGATGCGGCCATTTAGGGAATCCACGTGGGTGGCATTGGTGACCGCAGAGGTGCTTTCCGGGGCGTCCACCACGGTGAGCGTGGTCTGGGCCGAGTCGGCGCAGCCGATGGCGTCGGTGAGGGTCACGGTGTACAGGCCGGTGGTGAGGCCGCTGATGGTGGGATCCATGTCGTTGGTGTTCCACAGGAAGGTGACGGGCGTTTGCAGCAGGCCGCCGGGCAGGGCGGTCAGTTCGCCGGTGGTGCCGGTACCGCACAGGAGGGTGTCGCCGCTGATGGATACGGTGGGTGCGCTGCCGGGGACGAGGATGGTTTGCTGATTTACCCGGCCGCGGGCATCGGTGAAGGTAAAGCGGTATTCGCCCGCAGGCAGGCTGTCGATGCCCGTGCCCGTGTTGCCTTGAGCGTCAGTCCAGATGTATTGTATAGGCAAACAACCTTGA
>JBMOHO010000040.1:0-16836 GCA_049317805.1 Saprospiraceae bacterium | reverse complement strand
TTATTTGGTTATTTGGTTATTTGGTTATTTGGTTATTTGGTTATTTGGTTATTTGTTTGGGGATGGGTTTTATGACTGGTGGCCTAAAGCATTTGCCGGAGTATGACGTTGAGGTTGGTGATGGCCTCGTCGAGTTTCCAATTGGCCCGGTTGCGGGGTTCGACCCAATTGGAAATGCTGCGAACCTGTGCAAACGGCACGCCGGCGAACAGGCAGGCGTAAAATACGGCTGCGCCTTCCATACTTTCTATCTGTCCGTACGGATATTGTTGTTTCAGCCTGTCGATGCTGGTTGTTGAGCCGTGAACCCGGTTTACCGAAAGGGCGTGTACTGCGGGCAGAAAGGGGTGTTCAGCGGCGGCGTTGTTCCACAAACGGCCCATAGAAAACGGGGGCGCATCCGCTTGCAAAAGGTTGAGGGCAAACAAGTCGGTACCAAGCCCGTTGGATTCCTCCACGCCCAAATCGGCAAAGGTTTCGCTCCACACTTGCACCACGCTGCCTGGCGGGTAATGCGCGTCGAGGCTTCCGGCTACGCCCGCATGGAGCACCCAGTCGGGCAAGTCTGAAGCCAGGCGCCGACCAAGGGCGTACGCTGTGGCTGTGAGCCCAACGCCAGTGACCAGTACTTCCACTTCGTTGTCCGGAGTGGTGGTGCCTTGTTCCCAGGCGGCCAAAACGGGGGCAATTTCAAAAGGGGTTGCCGCCACCAGTAATATTTTCATCTGTCTGCTTTTCCAAAACCACTCGTTGGTTTCAATTTTCCTCTTCTATAAAACGCACTCCGTGGTCCTCGAGTTCGGCCATAATGGGCTCGTATACTTCCGGAATGGTGGGGATATTGACGCCGGTGGTGGATATTTTACCCATTACCAGGAGTTTGACAAAGATGCCCAGGGGGAGGCCGACGAGCTTAGACATCGCTGTATTGATACTGTCTTCTCCTTTCATGACCAGTGTGGAGGTTTGCTGGTGTTTCTTGCGGCTTTTTTCATAGTGAAATACGTGCTGCATAATGACCATATCCTTGTCGTTGGGCTTGAGGGCCCATTTTTCAAGCAAGAGGTTTTCGAGGATAAGCGACGGGGTTGCATCCTGCAGTTATATGCGTTTGCGGCTGAACAAGCCAAGCCAGTCGAGTTTGTGCATGATGTCGCTTTCGGGGTCGATCTCCAGCATTTTGGCTACGCGTTCACGTACAGAGCCGGTATGGGTACTGATGCCGAGAAAGGCCTCCATGAGGTCATGGTAGGTCAGTTGGTCCGATTGCACGATGGGGAAAGTGGCGTCTGTGAGTCCGATGCGAACCAATGCATTCCAGGCGTCGCAAAATCCACGGGAGCGAATGGTTCCCCGGAACAGGGTCTTCACATTTTGGAGGCCATAGGCCTCGCGGTAAAGCAGGGAGTCGCGGTTGGCATACACCTCAAATTGGCCCATATCGGGGATGTTGATGAGGTTGTATTGCCTGAACAGGCGGCGGTAGGGGATGTATTTGAGTTTGCCGTCGTCGAGAAACTGGGCCGTTCCCTGTCCGGCGAGCACCACATTTCGGGGGTTCCAGCTGAATTTGTAATGCCAGGGGTTGTCGTCGCTTTCAGGGGCCACCAAGCCACCGGTATAGGAATAGAAGGCCGTGATGTTGCCGCCTTTTCGTTGGATGTCGTGAATGCGCTGCATGGCGCTCATGTGGTCTATACCGGGGTCAAGTCCCAGTTCGTTCATGAACACGAGGGCGCGCTGTCGCGCTTCGTCGCCAAGCCGAAAGACCTGTTTGGACACATAGCTGGCGGTGACCATGTGTTTGCCGAGTACGATGCAATCCTGTGCGACTTCAAGGTGCATTTGCGGGGGGAGGAGGGATACCACGACATCGTGCCGCTGAATCACATCACGTCGGTCATTGGGTTTGGAGGCGTCGAGCCAGATGGCGCGTCCATTGGGATGGTCGCCCACTTTTTGGCGTGCGAGTTCCAGGTCTGCATCGCCTACAGTAAGGTAGAAATTATGGGTTTTGGCCTGCTCCAGCAGGTACCGTATGAGGATGGTTGCAGAACGGCCGGCACCGATGATCAGAATATTTTGCATAAGGCTAAAGCGCTTCAGTGGGTGCAAAGGTATTGTGTAATCTTGTTCTGCTGCGGTGATGCATTAAAAAAGGCCAGCTGGTTGAGCTGACCTTCCATTTCCTTGCGGAGATGTGCATGGGATTATAACGGGAAAAATCAGGATGAGGCGGATTAAGTGCAGTGTTAAATTTGAATAAGGAATTTCGCTGGTCAAAAGTACAGAAATGGTTGGTAATCACAAGCGCATTCATCTAAAATTTGCTTCTATAAGTGTTAATATAAAAAAAATATAATATTAAATTGTTCACGAAATTTTATTATAATAAGATGATTATTAATATTTTAATAAAATAAATAACGGATAATCAATTCACAATACCCGAATAGTGTTTTATGCCCGGTAGGCATAGAGTAGCCATCTTTGTACTGTTAAAATTGTTCTGTTCACCAAACCGCTAAGAATATGCGCACCTCTGTTACGATCAAAATCCAAAACGGCACAGTTCGCGTAGCTCAGGCTTAGAAACCGCCAGAGTTTCAGGTGACCTGCAAAAAACCCTTATTTTGAAAATGTTCATGGGATGATATTTGAAAAAATCCAGTCGGAAGCGACGGGATTTTTTCTTTTTAATGCAAAGCTCAAATAAAATTAACAAATAATTAACGAATATGCCCCCCGAAGGGTAGCTTGTGCGGGTACCTTTGCTGTAAATGTGATACCCATGAAAGAAAACGGGCAAACCAAAAAAATCCTGATTGTAGATGACGAGCCGGACATTCTGGAGTTTTTACAATATAATCTGAAAAAAGAAGGATACGAAGTGGTATCTGCAGTAGATGGCAAACAGGCTATCGTAGTCGCAGAAAGGGAAAAACCAAACCTTATTATCCTTGACATCATGATGCCAGAGTTGGACGGCGTGGAAACGTGCCGGATGTTGAGGGGTAAAAAAGAATTTGCCGATATCCCGATTGCTTTTCTGACAGCGCGAGACGAGGACTTTTCCCAGATTACGGCTTTGGATGTGGGTGGAGACGACTACATCACCAAGCCGATTAAACCCCGCGTGCTGGTGAGCCGAATCAATGCGCTTTTGCGCCGGGCAGCCCGTGGTGCCGATGATGACACCATGACCATTGAATTGCACGATTTAATCATTGACAAACACAAGGTATTGGTTTTCAGGGGGCAAGAAGCCATAGAGCTGCCACGCAAAGAATTTGAAATCCTTTGGCTTTTGGCATCAAAACCAGGTCGCGTGTTTACCCGCGAGGAAATTTTTGATAAAATTTGGGGCAGCGACGTGATCGTGGGCAACCGCACCATTGATGTGCACATCCGCAAATTGCGCGAACGCCTCGGGGAAACCTACATCAAAACCATGAAGGGAATTGGTTATAAGTTTGAATTCTAAGTGTTGTTCAAAAACCAGACGCCACAGCAACTTTCCGTACTGATTGCGCTCATTACAGCAGTGACTGTTTTGGTGCTCTACCTCATTTTGCTGGCACTTGGGCTGGCAAACATGGAGACCGGAGCCGCCGTAGGCTTGTTGTGCGTCGTGTTTATCACCACCTACTATACCAACTATCGTTTTATCCGGTATTTCATTTTTCGACGCATTAAGCTGATATACAAGCTGATTCACAGCACCAAACTGCCTGCCAACCTCAAAGACAACAGCATTGACATGTCGGGCGACGTGATTGGCGAGGTGGAAAAGGACGTCAATGCATGGCTGATCCGACAAAGCAAGGAGGCAGAAGAAGCCAACAAACAGTCTGCTTACCGCCGTGAATTCATCGGCAACGTGTCCCACGAGCTTAAAACGCCGATTTTCAATATCCAGGGATTTGTCCACACGCTGCTTGACGGTGGGCTGTACGACAACGACATCAACCTGCAGTACCTGCGCCGGGCAGCCAAAAACATTGAACGGTTGCAGGCTATTGTGGAAGACCTGGAGACCATCAGCAGACTCGAAGCCGGACAAATGGTGCTTGATCTCGTGGAATTTGACGTACACGTCCTCAGCGATGAAGTGTTTGCCGATCTGGAGATGCGCGCACGCGAACGAAACATCCGCCTGGCGTATAAGGAAGGTGCCGGACAACATTTTATGGTGCGCGCCGACAAAGAGAATATCCGACAGGTACTCATGAACCTGATCCACAATTCCATTAAATATGGCAAAGAGGGCGGCGTGACCAAAGTGAGTTTCTATGACATGGAAACGTATGTGCTGGTGGAAGTCAGCGACAATGGCATCGGCATAATACCCGAACACCTTAAACATGTGTTTGAGCGCT
The DNA here is from genome assembly GCA_049317805.1 of Saprospiraceae bacterium. Taxonomy (GTDB): domain Bacteria; phylum Bacteroidota; class Bacteroidia; order Chitinophagales; family Saprospiraceae; genus M3007. Next base: position 12,457 of record JBMOHO010000040.1, on the reverse strand, counting down.
TTTACCGCGTAGACAAGAGCCGCTCACGCGATATTGGCGGTACAGGCCTTGGGCTCTCCATCGTCAAACACATTCTGGAGGCACACAAACAAAAAGTGACCGTGCGAAGCACCCCGGGGCAGGGCACCACTTTTGGGTTCACACTTGAAAAACTGTAGGCCGGTTGAAACGGTGTGCCTTTGCTACAGGACAACCACTTTCTGGCGCACGATGCCATACCTGGTTTCCACCAATACCAGATAAACACCGGGTTGCTCCGGCAGTTGAATGACGGCTTCCGGGGTATTCCACACTAAACGGCCCGACAAGTCCCACGCCTGTACTTTTAACAGTGGCACCCCGTCGGTCTGAATGAAAACCCGACCATCGGCGCTCCGGCTCGGGTATATGCCGGTACGTGGTTTGTTTGGGTGTTGGACCGATACAGCGTTGATCCAAAGGGAGTCGAGTACTTGGTGGGCGACCAATACAGGCCGGTTGTCCGAGGCAAAAAACATGTTTCGGAAGGCGTCAATATCCGGCGATGCATATGCAAACATCGGGTCCAGCCATTTTCGGGGCATGCTTTGGTACCACACGCGGGCTTCCACGCGCACGTATCCTTTGTAAGCGCCGACCGGAATGTGGAAAAACAACTCGTCGGAACCGCTGCCTTCTGCGCCGGTTGTGGCATTTCGGTTAAAATCCGGGTCAGTGAGGGCATGACCGACAATGGTGGTGGTGTCGTATGCCGGATGGGCTGTTTTGAAGCCTTCGGGCGTCAGGCGATTGTCTTTCAATGCCAGGTAGCCACGTTCGAGCACGTTAGAGAATTTGCCGTTAATATCTCCGGATACCTGTTCATAAATTTGCACCTGATCGGGGCTGCTGATGATCTGGTGGTGTGGTTCGAATTCAGCGTCTTCGTGCACCAAACGGTAGTCCGGATCAGTGGCACCGGAGTGGAACAGGGTATCGCCCGATGTGCTGATGGCTACAAACTCGACCCAGGCGCGGCGAGAGGGGTAGCCCGAAGGGAATTTGTGGCCAGCGCGGTTGTGCAACCGAAGGGTAAAACGGGCGGTGTCTCCGCTGAGTTGATTCGGAGTGAGCGTAAGGTTCAGCGTTTTTTGCTGCAACATGCGGAAGGTGGCGGCGATGCTGCTGTCGAAGTGTTCGGGCAAGGCATCTATGTCGAGCGCAGCACTGTTTTGCTTCATGATGTTGAGCATGGCTGTGTTGGCACCGGCCATTTCATGGAGTCCGTACGGGCTTTTGGGGGTCAGAAACTGGTAGTTGGCCGCAATGATGATCTCGTCGTAGAGTTGGGGAAGGTGGCAACCCTGGCAGGTAATGTTGTCCTGATCGTCGGCGTAACGGGAGTTGAGCCACTCGTGGTATGTGGCTTGTTCTACAAACGTATTGCCGGTGTACTGGCCATTGTCATCCACCGTTTGGGTGATGAGGGTGTGGCATCCGGCGCACAAGCCCGCGTCGCTGATGTGGGGGCCATATTTGGGCGTGACGCCTGCAAACTGTTGCATAGGCGGCGCGAAAATAAATTCATAGGGGCCGTATGCGACGCGGATGTTGTTGGTGTCGAAATTCAGTTGACCGGAAAATAATTCGCCAAGTTGTTTTGGCGATTGTGCATGGCAAATCTGGCAGGTCACCCCGTCGAGGCCGAGCGAGTCGGTGCGCACATCGTCGAGCGTATAGTAGGCCGCATGGTCTTTGAGTTTGGCCTGGTAATGGCCCGAGGGCGCATGGCAACTGGTGCATTTGTCTTGCAGATCAAGGCTATGGGCCGGGTTGACCAATATTTCATGGCTGACTTTGGCGCGCCAGAAAGGGTCTTTGGCGCTGTTGGCCATGATAGAGCTGCGCCAGTCGTCGTACACATTGACATCAACACCCGTAGTGGTTACCATGGCGCGCTCGAGAGAGTCTTTACCGTGGCAGCCACTGCACAGTTTTGAGGTGGGAAACAGCACATTGGAATCGACCGGAATGAAAGTGCCGTGTGCATAGATTTTGCCCGACGCGGCTTGATGTTGTCGGAAAAAAACCATTTCTGCCTCCGTATGGAAGGGTTTGGGTTTTTCCCTGGAAAAAAAAGCCAGGCTGGTAATCATGGCGGGCATTAAAATGGCCAGCAACAATGGTTTGCGCATAAATCGTCGGATTGATCAACAGGGTAAAGATATTCCGTAAACCCGAAACAGACTGCCGGTGGTACGGATAAAAAACCCCAATGACCGATTTAGGCGGAAAAAGATGAACCCACGGACAAGCTCTCAGAGACAAATACGTGCCTGGACTCCGCAAAATTGTAATGATCTTTAAACCCAAGCATTTGCAACTGGATATCGCGCGCAGGTGCCTGGATGTCCTGAAATTCGTGTAAAATCTCCAGTACATCGTGGTCAATGTATACCGTGTACTGTGCATCAATGACCACTTTGCTGCCTTTGGGCAGTTGATCCAGGCTTTGTTTGATGGCGGCTTTGTTCAGGAAAGACACTTCCTCGGCCAGTTTGATGGTGATGAGGTCTCCTTCGTGGTACGATTTCTTGTTGAAACGGTAAGAATTGCCCATGTTGTGGCGCAGGATGGCAAAAACACTGGATGCCAGTCCGATGCCAACACCGGTGAGCAGGTCGGTGAACACCACGGCGACCACGGTGATGATAAAAGGCCACCATTGGAACGGTCCGTCGGCCCACATTTGTTTGAAAATGGAAATTTTGGCCAGTTTGTAGCCTGTGAGGATCAGGATGGCGGCCAAAGCGGCCAAAGGAATCAAATTAAGGACAAACGGGATAATGGCCACACAGGTCAGGATCAACAACCCGTGAAACATGGAAGCCACTTTGGTGCGGGCGCCGGCATCGATGTTGGCCGAGCTCCGTACAATGACCGAAGTGATGGGCAGGCCGCCGACCAGTCCGGAAAGGATGTTGCCGATGCCCTGGGCGCGCAACTCTATGTTTGGGTTGGTATGTCGTTTGAATGGATCAATTTTATCGACGGCTTCGAGACAAAGCAGGGTTTCAATAGACGCCACCGCGCAAATGGTCAGGGCCACGGTATAGATTAACGGGTTTTGCCATTGGCTAAAATCCGGAAATGTAAACAAAGACAGGAAGCCGCCAAACCCTTCTGTCGCGGGTATCTGAACCAGGTGTTCGGTTTGGATTACCCAAGGATCACCCAATGTTTTGAAAAAGGCATTGACTACAATAGATACAATCACGGCAATCAGGGCACCTGGAATGAATGGGAAGCGTTTTTTCAAAAATGTGTTGTCCCAAACCAGTAATATGCCCAGGGCAATTAAGGAAACCGCCATGGCGCCCGGGTGCAGGTAATGGGTGAAGGCTTCCCACACGGAGGTGAAGGTGTTTGTGCCGTCGCGCTCGAAAAAATCGAGATCGTCCTCCGGATCGTGGTCATAGCCCACTGCATGCGGAATTTGTTTGAGGATGATGATGATGCCAATGGCAGTCAGCATGCCTTTGATGACGTTGTTGGGCAGGTAATCGGCTATGCCGCCAGCTTTCACAAAGCCCAACAGCAACTGCATGATGCCGGCCAGCACAACTGCCGTCAGGAAAACTTCAAAAGAGCCCAACTCATGAATGGCGGTGAGCACTACTGCGACCAGACCGGCAGCGGGGCCGCTGACAGAGGTTTGGGAGTTGCTGAAAAAACCAACCACCAAGCCACCGATTATACCAGCGATCATGCCGGAAAATAAAGGCGCACCGGAGGCCAACGCCACACCCAGACATAAGGGCACAGCAATGAGAAAAACCACCAGGCCGGCGGGCAAATCGAATTTTAGGTTTTGAGAAACAGTATTGTCTTGCATCAGGAAGAAAGTAGGTAGTTAACAAATGGGATTGTGGCTACTGTCTGTAGTCAGGCGGAGAAGACATGGCCAACTCGAAAATAAAAATGTTAAAGTGTGTACTGTGCATATCCTGCACAAAACCCTGTGTTTATTCCGGGGGCTGCGTCACCGCGCCAGCGTACCCGGGATGTTCAATCATAAAAGCCAAAGCATAAAAAACACATTTTTTCAGCCGTGCAAATGGAACATTGCTGCCAGAACGGAACGCTGTTGCATGTACCTTTACGGCATGTAGCTTGTCAGTTTTTTCCCACGAACCGGGAGCATCGCCTGATTCGTCTGTTTCACCCTCTGCCGAACAGTACATGGCTTGCGGCTCCCGAAATGCACACATGGGATCAATACACTGCGCGACGAAACCGAGCAGTACAAGGAACATTAAACAACGTTGTAGGGGCTTTAGGAAAGTGAACATACCGAAAAAAAAACAACCTTGTCGGGAATTGGTTTACTTATCCCTGTAAAAACCATGTGACACCAACGATCCATTAACCTACTGTGATAACGATGAACGCACTTGTCCTGCCTGCCATTGGCCAGCCTTTAGAATGGCAAAACAATTACCCCGATCCGGTTCCTGCACGCGGTGAAGTGGTGGTGGACGTCAAAGCTGCCGCCCTGAATTCGCGCGATGTATGGATCAGCAAGGGGCAATACGCAGGCATTAAACTGCCATGCATACTGGGCAGCGACGGTGCGGGCTTGCTTGACGGCCACCCGGTGTTGATCAATCCTTCGATGAAATGGGGGAGAAATGCGCACGTTCAGGGTCCGGACTACGAAATATTGGGCATGCCCCGCAACGGAACCTTTGCGCAACGGGTGGCCGTGCCGCGCAGGCAAGTATACACCATGCCCGAACACCTTTCTTTTGAACAAGCCGCGGCATTTCCACTGGCGGGTCTGACGGCCTGGCGTGCCCTGGTAACCCGATGCCGCGTACGGGCAGGCGAGAAAGTATTCATCACCGGCATAGGCGGTGGCGTGGCGCTCATGGCCATGCAAATTGCGCTGGCTAAGGGTGCTACCGTGTGGGTTAGCTCTGGCAGTGAAGCGAAAATAAACCGTGCAACAAGCTTGGGCGCAGCCGGCGGGGTTAATTACAAAGACCCCGATTGGGCCAAACAAGTCAAAAGTGTTGCCGGGGGATTCGACGTGGTGATCGATTCTGGCGGGGGCGACGGGTTCGCCAGCCTGCCTGGCATTTGCAACCCGGGCGCGCGCATTGGTATTTATGGTGGTACGGCGGGTAAGATCAACGGCCTGAGTCCACAAATCCTCTTTTGGAAGCAAATCAGCATACTGGGTTCCACTATGGGGCACCAGAGCGAGTTTGCCGCCATGCTTCGTTTTGTGGTACAGCACCGGATCGTTCCGGTAGTCGACAGCGTCAGGCCGATGTCTGAGGGCCAAAGTGCGTTTGATTGGATGGATAGCGGGGCACAGTTTGGTAAAGTGGTAATGATGTAACTAATGCACAGGGTTATGAAAGATTGACGCCTAGGGAATGCATTATCTTTGTAGGGTAATCGCCATTAGAAGTGGATTATTTTACAAAGAATTGCCTATAGAAGGTATTATTTTATGGCTGAGCAATTCTTTGCGCAGCATGTTGCGCCATGTACAGGCCTTTTATCACCTGCTTCAACAGTCAGCCATTGAATTCAACAATGACAACGCTTTAAAATTTAGCGCTTCGCTGTCGTATTACACCTTGTTTTCCCTGGCACCAATGCTGATTATTGTCATGCCTACGTCGTGTTTATTGAAAAAAAAAGAAATTGTTACGCTCGATTCAGCCGTTAGTCTGGCCTTGGAAAACCGAGCATAAACTACAAGCTTACTAAAAGCTGGAACACGCCTCATCGCTTTTATCTTGATTTTTCATTGCTCACCATTAATGCACTAAACCATTGGTGGATTCGATGTAAACAAAGGCACGTTTTCCATGTACACCGAAATAGCCGCTTGTCTAAAATAGGGAAAGAAAACGAAAAAAAGGGGTTTTTCAAAGCCTTGTTCGACAAAGACGAGCCGAATGGTGCGGCTGCAAAAGACAAAAAAGTCGAGAAAGAAAGCACCAAAAAAGCCGACAAGAAAGCAGATGGGCAACAAAACAGGCAAAAGAAAAAAAAGGAAACGTAAAGTTCAAGCTCAATACATGCCACTACTGCAGTGGCACACATTTGTACTCCGACTTTTTGGTCAAAGACCCGTCTTCCAGGTTGTACAGGCAGCGGCGCGCGTAACCCACACCCAGTCCGCCAGCTTCCCATTCGGCTTTTTGCGGGCATTCCGGCAGGCTGTCTATGGTTGAAACGTCTACAGATTCAAAAAACCACATGCGGCCGCTAGAGGTAATCAACACGGTATCAGTATACATCATTTGCAGGAGCCCTTTTCGTTTCGGGATGTCCCACACCAACAGTTGACGGCCATCTGGGCCGGTACCCGACTCGATGAAGGCTTTGTCGCGGTTGATGCCTGCAAAATAGCTATTTTCCTGCATGGGCAGGTTGTACGTCAGTTGTCCTTCTTGTGTGGGTTTCACGATCACTTGTTCGCCGGGTTCATCTGGCTTGGTGGTCAATTTCACAATGTAGTGGTGGTAAGTCAGTTCCACTTCGTTGGGCGATTTGATGATCATTTGCGCCCGGTCACAGCCATTGAAACCATAAGCGGTGTCCACAGGGGCTGAGGGATAGGTGACCGATTCCGCCTTTTGGCCTTCACTTGAGGCTTGGTTCTTGCAAGTGACGAGTGCGAGTGCGATAAAGAGGGGTAGAAAAAGTCGTAAATAGACCATACCGGAATGATTCTTTTATTTGGCCGCAAACGTACTGAAAAAGCTGGAAAAACCGGCTATCACAATCGCCCGCCGGTCATCAGTTCCGCCATGGAAGGCATAAGCATCCGCATTCCTTTACCAAGCAATACGCAAACGGCAGCAACGGCAGCAAAACTGCCGAAAAACACGCCGAAATGCAGCCATTCGCCCGCCGGCGCATGCGTGAGCAGCACCGCATCTGTCACGAAATAAAGGATCGGCACATGAAATCCGTACACCACCAGGTTGTATTTCGATAAAGCGGCTAACCGGTCCAGCCCGGCCCAGTGCAGGCTGCTGCACCAGAGCACATATATCCCCATGGGTTGACTGAGCCTGAACAGGATGAATTGCAAGCCGTTCAGGTGTGGGCATTGAAACGCCAACCAGGCCTTGACCAGCAGCAGGGTAATCCAAAGTACGGCCATCCAGGGCAAATGGCGGCTGATGGCCGGATGCTCCAGGTCGATTCCCCTTTGCCTTATCCACAAACCCAGGGTGAAAAAAAACAGCCCGTCGCCCTCTACAAAATACATCTCAAATCCGGTAAACCACAGCACGCTAAAAGTACTCAAGGTGGCAATAGGGTATCTCGCAACTGCTTTGACCAACCAGGGCGACAATGCCGTGTACACAAAAAGCACCCGCAAAAACCACAATTGAAATGGGATGGGTTCCATGATCCAGCGGTACAAGAGTTGGTGCCAATTGTAATCCAGGATGCGCATGTTTGAAAAAGAGCCAAGGCTGGCATATTCAATAAGCGTTCGGCCATACGGCCACATGTCCATCAGCGCATACGTACAGAGGCCGATGTAACTCCACAACAGGTATGGCACCAGCAGGCTTTTGGCCCGTTTCCATATTTTTTGACTGTGCGGTTCGGTTGATGAAGGTAAGTTGAGATATCCGGACATCAGGAAAAACAGGGGCACTACGGGGCGGATAAGCCCGTTTGCGCAGAAAAACTGAACAAAACGGTTGAACGTAAGCGCTTCCCCAACCGTTGTCCAGGGCTGCAAATACCGCATAGGCAGGTTGTACGCATGTCCGAGCACCACGCCGAGCATGCAAACAAAAGACAAGGCAGCAAACCGAAGGCTGATGTGGGCGGGTATAGGTGTTGGCATCTGAAGATGTACAGGCTCAAAAGTAAAAAAATACACTGAATGCTGATCTGTTGGGAAGCGTGGTATTTACGGGCGGTTTATTGCCTTTGCTCAACTGGTTTTTCGTTTCATGTGTGCCAAATAAAAAAACAAACCCATGCCTGAGGCAATGGTCACCATACAGAGCATTAATTGTTGCCAATTGGGGCGAATCACTATAAGGGCCCCAAAAAACTGCACGATCAAGATGCCGTACAGCAATTGAGCGAGGCGCAGACGCGGCAATTTGGTCGTGACAAATGCGCCAAGCGGCGCAAAAAAAACCACCACCGGAATACAGGTCAGCCACAACTCAAAAGACTCCGGTGCAAAATCCTTCAATACTGCCGCGTGCAGAAAAAAACCGAGCAAGGTTTCAATGGTCATGATGATGACCGACGACGGGGTGGCCACTTTTTCATCTACACGATAATATATGGTCATCAAACAAAACGTGAAAATGTTGATGCCTGTGCCAAAAATGGAAGAAATGACGCCGCCAATAACACCAAAAACAATCAGGCGAACCCGGTCTGCACGCTCAAAATGTTGAATGGAATCGTACACGACGCGCTGCGGGCGGCTGTTTTCACGCCACAGCACAATGCCAAAACTAAGCCACAACGACACAAAGAACAACTTGGCCATGACCGGCGAAATGAGCGGCACCACATAATACGTGCCCAACACCAACCCGGCAACGCCGCCTATGGTTACATACAAAATGTACTTCCACTCCACCCGAACGCGCAGGCCCAATATCAGCAGGGTAGCGGAAGTCATGCCTATGCTCTGAATGGCAAATGAAAAATTGCGGGCTATGGCTGGTTTAATGTCCAGCAACAACGTAAAAATCGGATAAGAAATGGCCGCGCTGCCCTCCGGACTGGAGCCTGCAATGAATGACCCGAACACCATGGTGAGTGCTGCCGCCCACCGCCTGGTTAAAAAACCGAGGTCGGGCAACGTATTCACATAAGCAAACCAACAGCTTAGTACGCCAATTAAAAACAGAAAATACAATACTGGAATGCGGCGTGCGGGCGGGCTTTCTGTCATCCGAGCTTTTTTTAACTTTTTTTTAAGGTGAGCACAACGATGCAGATGTAACTTTACGCGGCTTGCAAATGAACAAACAATTTCCGGATCCCTACCCATTACCCTTGAAGTTGCGGCCAAATTTGCCATAAACGATCCTTATTTTTTTTCACAACATAACTCTTATAACATGCCAAACACGGAAGCAACCTTGCGCAACCAGGAGTCCATCCTCCACAACCAGGAAGAACTGCTGAAAAACCAACAAACGATTGTCCACAACCAGGAAGCCATTCTGAAAAATCAAGAGGCCATCGTTTCAAACCAGGACACCATCACCCACAACCAGGATGCCATCCTTAAAAACCAGGCAACACTGGACTTGATTCTGGAAAACCAGAAAACCATCCTGGAATTGTTGAAAGATTAGCTTTGTTGCGATGGGAGGCTGTTTTTTATCCATACAGCCTCCCGTCTCGGTAAGTCTGTAGTATTAAACATCATTTATGCTGATGTAATGGCTCAAACGGTGTTTATTTGCAGCCCCTAACCTCATTGTCACAGGCTTACCCATAATGTATGAAGCAGTTTATGCTTTTTCCCATGCTGTGTGCCCTTGCTTGCTCCAGCATGCTTGCCCAACAAGAAAATCCCCTCGAAACCCTCCACTTCCGTTCCATCGGACCAGCAGCCATGTCGGGTCGAATCACTGCCATCACAGTTGATCCCCTGGATTCCCGCATTGTGTACGCAGGCGCAGCATCTGGCGGTGTGTGGCGCAGCCGCAGTGGCGGTACCAATTGGAAACCCATTTTCGATGAGGCCCCCATACAGAGCGTCGGCGCTTTGGCCATCAATCCCCAAAACCCGGACGAAATTTGGGTGGGTACCGGCGAGGGCAATCCGCGCAATTCACAAAACTTTGGCGTAGGGGTGTTCAAAAGCATTGACGGCGGGCAAACCTGGAAACCTATGGGCCTCGAAAATACCCGCACCATCCACCGCATCCTTATACACCCTCAAGATCCCAATACGGTTTGGGTAGCGTCCCTGGGTTCGGCGTCCGGCCCAAGTGACGAACGCGGGGTGTTCAAAACCACCGATGGCGGCAAAACGTGGCGCAAGGTGCTGTTCGTAAACGACCTGACGGGCTGTGCCGACCTGGTGCTCGACCCCGTCAACCCCAACAAACTCATCGCCGCTATGTGGGAATACCGCCGCTGGCCCTGGCACTTCAAGAGCGGCGGCAAAGGATCGGGCTTGCATGTGAGTTTCGATGGCGGCGACACCTGGACGCCCCGCACCAACAAAGACGGGCTGCCCGAAGGAGAGCTCGGCCGCATTGGCCTGGCCATAGCGCCCAGCAACCCCGCAGTAGTGTACGCCCTGGTGGAAGCCAAAGACAATGCCCTGTTCAAAAGCGTCGACGGCGGCAAGTCGTGGCGCAAAATGGCGGAGAAAAACATGGGTGACCGACCCTTTTACTACGCCGAAATTTATGTGGATCCTCAGCATGAGAACACCGTGTACTCCGTGCATTCACAGATCACCCGCAGCATAGACGGCGGACGCAGTTTTGATGGCTGGGTCGGCTTTTGGGACATCCATCCCGATCACCACGCGTTCTGGATCAATCCAAAAGACCCCAAACACATCATCGATGGCAACGACGGCGGCCTCAACATCACATACGACGGCGGCCAAACCTGGCGCTATGCCGACAACATTCCCGTCGGGCAGTTTTACCACATCAATGTAGACAACGAGTTGCCGTACAACATCTATGGCGGTTTGCAGGACAACGGATCCTGGGTAGGGCCTTCGGCGGTGTGGAAACGCAGTGGCATGCGCAACAGCGAATGGCGTGAAGTGCTGTTTGGCGACGGGTTTGACGTGTTGCCCAACCTTCAGGACTCACGCTACTGCTTTGCCATGTGGCAAGGTGGCGAACTCACGTATGTGGACATAGAAACAGGTAAAACCCGTTACGCCAAGCCCCTGCACCCCGATGGTATTGAGCTGCGATACAACTGGAACACTGCGCTGGCTCAAGACCCGCACGACAGCACAGGCATTTACCTCGGCAGCCAGTTTGTGCATTATTCACCGGACCTCGGCACCACCTGGAAAATCATTTCCCCGGATTTGACCACCAACGACACCTCCAGGTTGCACCAGGATGTATCGGGCGGGCTCACCCTCGACGCCACCAATGCCGAAAATTACTGCACCATTCTGGCCATTGCCCCTTCGCCGGTAACGCCCGAAGTCATATGGGCAAGTACCGACGACGGGCGTTTACAGATCACCCGCGACGGTGGTGAGCATTGGGATGATGTGGCCCGGCACATGCCTGATTTGCCGAAAAATGCCTGGATACCGTTCATTGAAGTGTCGGCCAAAAACGCCGGTGAAGCGTTTGTAGTGGTCAATAATTACAGGCAAAACGACTGGGCACCATACCTGTATCATACCAAAGACTATGGTAAAAAGTGGAAACGCTTAGCCAGCCCCAAAAACGTCAAAGGATTTTGCTTGTCTGTGGTGCAAGATCCAAAGACGCCCGAACTGCTTTTTTTGGGTACCGATCAGGGTTTGTATTACAGCCTGGATTACGGCGACGCGTGGACGCGCTGGCCGGCCAAAGGCTTGCCTGCAGTGCCGGTGCAGGATATGAAAATACATCCGCGTGACGGTGACCTCGTGCTGGGTACTTTTGGCAGGGCCATTTGGATATTGGACAACCTGGAGCCACTGAGGGCAATGGCGCGCAGCAAATCGGCACTTTTAGACCAACAATTGGCTGTATTTGAACCCCAGGTGGCGGTGTTGGCAAACTATGTGGCCTATGATGACCCGCGTTTTGTGGCCGATGAGACGTTCAAAGGGGAAAACAAACCGGCTTCTGCACGCATACCCGTTTGGGTTGGCCCATCGGCATTTGCCGAAAAAAAGAAGCCGGATGCCGAAAAAGACAAAGAAAAAAAGGCCGAAAAAGCCACCGTAACGATCCTGAATACCCCGGGCGACACCCTGCGCCGGTTCAAAACCGAAGTCGACACCTTTTTTAACGTGATCAACTGGGGCCTCGATACAAAAGGTGTTCGATTTCCAAGCAAAGAAAAGCCGGATAAAGACGCCGATGAACCGGGTGGAGGGCCGACCGTCTTGCCGGGCCGCTATCGGGTTTTTGTGGCTTACAAGGGGCATACGGATTCGACTTTGCTTGACGTGATTGACGACCCAAGGGTACAGGTGGTACCCATAACTGACCGGGAGGCCAAGATAGCGGCCACCAAAACCTGGCAAAAATCAGTAGAAAGCAGCACCGCAGCCTATGACCGGTTGGTCGACGCGGAAAAAACGATTACGCGGGTAGAAGCGCAGTTGGAAAACACCCGTGACAGCGCAAAAACGGACGTTGTCAAACAAGGGAAAACATTGCGAGACAGCATCGCGGCCATCAAAGAGGCGTTTTTTACCCACAAGGAGATAAAGGGTATTCAGCGCAATTCGCACAATTTGAATGCCTTACAAGGCCGTGCGATA
>JBMOHO010000039.1:0-16996 GCA_049317805.1 Saprospiraceae bacterium | reverse complement strand
TGTGGATGATTTTTCAAAACCCCGAAGCCAAATTCCAGTATAAGAAGGGTTAAGACAAGTTATGGTAAATGTTTAAAAGAGTTTCAATTGTGTGTCCCCGAAGCCAAATTCCAGTATAAGAAGGGTTAAGACTCGTAGACCTGCGTTGTCATGTTGTTTGCTTTTTTGTTTTCCCCGAAGCCAAATTCCAGTATAAGAAGGGTTAAGACTTGTGAGGTGTTGTCACCCGGACGGCTTTGGACCCCGAAGCCAAATTCCAGTATAAGAAGGGTTAAGACTTGATGACAGTCTTTGCTGGTGGGATTTCCTCTTCACCCCGAAGCCAAATTCCAGTATAAGAAGGGTTAAGACTTCTTGCATTTTGTTCAATGCTTCTTGCTTGTTCATCCCCGAAGCCAAATTCCAGTATAAGAAGGGTTAAGACTCTTTAGGAGACTTGTAGATTAAGAGTGTTAGAAAGAATAACCCCGAAGCCAAATTCCAGTATAAGAAGGGTTAAGACCAACCCATCTCTAACCGCTGAAGAGGCTTCGAAAACCCCGAAGCCAAATTCCAGTATAAGAAGGGTTAAGACACATCGATTGACTACCATTATTCCAGAGATTTAAGGACCCCGAAGCCAAATTCCAGTATAAGAAGGGTTAAGACCTTATAAGGAAAAGTGCGCAGCCCGTCGTAATAAGGCTGCCCCGAAGCCAAATTCCAGTATAAGAAGGGTTAAGACTGAATTAAAATGGTTTATAGAGTAAATGAATAGGTTCCCCGAAGCCAAATTCCAGTATAAGAAGGGTTAAGACTTTTTGTAGATGGTTCATGTATTACCTTAAATTCGCCCCGAAGCCAAATTCCAGTATAAGAAGGGTTAAGACAAGGAGAGAAATACTCTACTTCAACAGCTTCCCGTTTTCCCCGAAGCCAAATTCCAGTATAAGAAGGGTTAAGACCCACTACCTCTTGCAAGACAGTCTTGAAATCCTCCGGCCCCGAAGCCAAATTCCAGTATAAGAAGGGTTAAGACTTTGTATTGGTCAATCCAAAGGTAACAGTTTCAATGTCCCCGAAGCCAAATTCCAGTATAAGAAGGGTTAAGACCTTGTGACTCCATTTGCCCACAGGGCGGATCACGACCACCCCGAAGCCAAATTCCAGTATAAGAAGGGTTAAGACTGCTTTTGGTGTCTCGCCTAAATACTTAGGGTTGACTTTCCCCGAAGCCAAATTCCAGTATAAGAAGGGTTAAGACGCGCTTGCCACAAGGACCAACGGGAGTGGCCGTTCGGCGCCCCGAAGCCAAATTCCAGTATAAGAAGGGTTAAGACCGATGACAGACGGGTCTGTTGATGCCTGAGCAAGCTCCCCGAAGCCAAATTCCAGTATAAGAAGGGTTAAGACAGTAATTTCCTGCTCTTTCATGAAGTGCTTGGTCCCCGAAGCCAAATTCCAGTATAAGAAGGGTTAAGACACTGAAAAAGCTCATTAGAGTCTAAACAAGTCTCCCCGAAGCCAAATTCCAGTATAAGAAGGGTTAAGACATATTTTATCTTTTTCATCTGTCCCACTTAGTTATTAACCCCGAAGCCAAATTCCAGTATAAGAAGGGTTAAGACGTGTAACACCCTTACGATGGGATGTCCTGAATATAAATCCCCGAAGCCAAATTCCAGTATAAGAAGGGTTAAGACCCGATACTGCTCAGGAGAAGACGGAACAACGTTGTTCCACACCCCGAAGCCAAATTCCAGTATAAGAAGGGTTAAGACTTGAGCCGCAGCATTTGTACTGAGAAAGGTAAAAGCCCCCCGAAGCCAAATTCCAGTATAAGAAGGGTTAAGACTCGAAATTCTCCTCGGTCTCATGGTTCAGTCGAATTACCCCCGAAGCCAAATTCCAGTACAAGAAGGGTTAAGACGAGCCGACGTTTGGGTTCATGGTGATTACGGCGTTGACCCCGAAGCCAAATTCCAGTATAAGAAGGGTTAAGACTTACCTTTGCGGAGGTGGTCGTGATTGCCGAACCGGTCGCCCCGAAGCCAAATTCCAGTATAAGAAGGGTTAAGACACTTTGCTTTGGCTACTGCAATATCTAAAAGGTTCCCCGAAGCCAAATTCCAGTATAAGAAGGGTTAAGACAATTTAGTTGCCTGCCGAAGGAACAAAGTGTAGATGAGCCCCGAAGCCAAATTCCAGTATAAGAAGGGTTAAGACTGCGCTCTTCGTAGGCCTGCTGAGTTGAAGGTAGTACGCCCCGAAGCCAAATTCCAGTATAAGAAGGGTTAAGACTGACTGTCTGTACTGTCTTCGATGCCTTGTAGGATCAGCCCCGAAGCCAAATTCCAGTATAAGAAGGGTTAAGACCTTGGGATATTTCTTCTTTGAAGCTGTCCCAGTTGATTCCCCGAAGCCAAATTCCAGTATAAGAAGGGTTAAGACCGCAGGCTGCGAGGATCGCCAGACTCTTCTGACTGGCCCCGAAGCCAAATTCCAGTATAAGAAGGGTTAAGACTCTTGTGTGTGCTGATGCGGCGCGTTCCGTTTGGAAAGTTGCCCCGAAGCCAAATTCCAGTATAAGAAGGGTTAAGACGAATTGTGTTATTCTCATAATAATCCTTAACAAACAGCCCCGAAGCCAAATTCCAGTATAAGAAGGGTTAAGACAAGAAACTTTGTTTCTCATTTTAGAAAGAATTTAAGAATGACCCCGAAGCCAAATTCCAGTATAAGAAGGGTTAAGACATACCAAATAAAAACACCATTGTAATAAGGATTTTAATAAAACCCCGAAGCCAAATTCCAGTATAAGAAGGGTTAAGACTGTTGGCGATCATTTCAGCCGGAGCAACTTCCTTTCCAGCCCCGAAGCCAAATTCCAGTATAAGAAGGGTTAAGACCACTGTGAGATAGCTTTGGACTTCCTCACTATAGTAGACAGTGAGATAAGTTTAAGCAGCCAATTTTAGTGATTTTTCATAGAAAGCTTCCCACGGAGTCAGACCATTCAAAGCGGAATGAATTCTCTGGGTGTTGTACCAGCCTTCTATGTATTTAAAAACCAATGAGTTGAGGGTTTGCGCTTTTATGGTTTTCAACCTGTTCAACTCCTCGGTTTTTATTGTTTTGAAGAAAGATTCCGCCACGGCATTATCCCAGCAGTTTCCTTTCCTCGACATACTTTGCGTGATGCGGTAGTGCGCCAGAAGTGCCCGAAAATCATCACAAGCGTATTGCACACCTCGGTCAGAGTGGAACATCAACTTACCATGAGGCTGTATTCCACGTCTGTGAATGGCCTGTTTAAGAGCTTCAATGACCGTACATTGAGCATGCATTGTTTGGCTCAACGTCCACCCAATTACGGCCCTGTCAGCCAGATCCAGTACAATCGTCAGGTAGCGCCAGCCATCATCGGTGTTGATGTAGGTGATGTCGCTAACCCAAACGGTATTTACTTTTTCGACGGCAAAGTTCCTGTTTAGCAGGTTAGGAGATACCTTCAACTCATGGTCTGAATCAGTCGTATGAACATACTTGCGCTTCGGCCTGGCTACCAGCCTCAATGCCTGCATTCGACGGGCAACGGTAGCTGATGAAAGCTTGTTCTCCAGACGCTTCTTGTTTATTTCCTTGCACACTCGCGGGCTTCCATATCTACATTTGCTTTGCTCGAAAACCACCTTAATCTGCTCATCCAGCCTCAAAGCACGTTCTTTCGAACAGCTGATTTTCAGCCATTTGTAGTATCCGCTCCGGCTAACCCCAAGAACTCTGGACATCATCTCAACAGAAAAACGCTTAGCGTGGTGCTTCATGAAAGTAAATTTTTTCTGTCGGGTGACGAGAAGATGCCCAAGGCCTTTTTTAGGATCTCTTTTTCCAGTTCAGCTTCTTTCAGCTGCTTCTTTAAACGGGCAATCTCCTGCTCTTCGGCACTCATGAGCTTGTTCCCGTTTCCCGGAAAAGAGGCTTCTTCATACCTCAGATATTCCCGTCGCCACTTGTAGATGCTGTTCGGATGAATCTTGTATTGCTGAGCCAAATCTTCAATCGAAACACCCTCTTCCATGGACTGTTTTACGATTTCGAGCTTCTGCTCTTTGGTGAAGTTCCTTCTGTTAGTAGACATGTTGATTCGTTTTGAAAAGTGATGATACAGCTTTTTTATAACTTATCTGTGTGTCTACTTTTGTGAGAAGGTCCAGTAAGTAAACCTTGCTTTCAGACCGTATCCAGAGGGAGGAGGATTGCGACGACTTTACGTTGATGCGCACCCGAGCGTAGCCCAGCTTTCAGACCGTATCCAGAGGGAAGAGGATTGCGACTGGTTAAAATGAAAAATGATAAGCCCAGTCATACAAGATTTCAGACCGCATCCAGAGGGAAGAGGATTGCGACTTCACGGTACCCTGCAAATTCGCGATACTGACCTTAATGATTTCAGACCGCATCCAGAGGGAAGAGGATTGCGACATATTATTGAACACATGAGCGTAAATGTGATCTTCAAGCTTTCAGACCGTATCCAAAGGGAAGAGGATTGCGACATTTCATCACCGTCGAACATGACGTTCGGGCCTTTGATTTCAGACCGCATCCAGAGGGAAGAGGATTGCGACGAAGGACGCACACCCGCAACTTTGCGCTGTACTTTCGTATTCCAGACCGCATCCAGAGGGAAGAGGATTGCGACGTAAAGGCCAATAGTTTGGTATTTACCTGAGGCCGCTTTACCTCCCCCGCACTGCCCTGTCCAAAAACCCGCCGGTAAGTGTTTGAGGACGTACCCCAAACACATTATATTTGCTAATATTTTCTAACCATATACATAAGAAATGGTATAACAACGCCGTTGTTGTTGTAAAGGCGATATCAATCGCGTTTTTACAACTACATCACTCATAAGACCTGAAACAACCATGTCCCTCGAAAATCCGCAACAAACCTGCAGACAATACATTGAAAGGAATGATCTGGAAGGCGCTGTAGAGTTCATCAAACCTTACATTAAAGACGAAAATGGGCCGGCCTACACTCAATTGATTGCGCTGAAAGCGGCCATTAAAAGAACCCAGGATGCCCTCAACCTGGGTAATATCCCACATGAAACATACAATACGCAGCGCAGCGCCAGCACCATTGCCCTGTTGCAATGGGTGAATGCCTTGCGCGATAAAGAGGACATTAGTATTCCCTTCGATCAACAGGAACTGACCCGGTTGCGAACCGAAAACGCGCGATTGACCAATGAACTGCAACGGGTCAATGAAAAAAGCAACTTCGGAAAAGGAGGTCACATCCAGAGCGATGAGCAATTCAATGCCCTCAAAAGCCTGGAAGGATACTGGCTGGAGGATATTCCGGATCAGGCCTCCCAACGCCGGCGATTTAGCATTGCCAATTTTACGTACAGCACCACAGGTGCCCATTTCCGGTTTAAAGGCACAAATTATGAAGACTCCGGAAAACCCTACAACTCCTGGCGCTGCATCGAACTGATTCCCGATTTCAAAAGCAGTCGTCTCTACCACATTTATGCGGTACCGGACAAGGAATCGCCAAACGAGGAGAAAATCGGCCTTGGCTTTATCGCCATTGATGAAGGGCGGTATGGCATCTGGGAATTTGTCAACGGTTTTTTCATGGATTCGGCGCTGGACGCCAAGCGCAAAAACCTCCAATTTCATCGCCTGAGCCAGGTGGTGGAGGCCCTCAACAAGGCAAACGAAACCCGTTTGCAAAGCCTATTCTTGAAAGACCACGGCAAAATCATCAAGGCTCTGAATGCGGCCTTGGCCAAAGACCCGGACTTTTTAGAGCAATTGGTGTCTGACAGCGAGGAGGATTGAGGCGCCTTAGTGCAGCACACAAACGGCACGCTTTTCGCCGCGTTGTCGCCGTGTACGCCTTTGGTGTGTTGCCGGGCGACTGGCCCCAGCAGGTGATCCTTTGAAGCGCAGGAGATGGTGAAAAAATGTAACTGGTTAGCATAATTTTATTCAGGACGCGGATCATGCGGATTTACATACGCGGATCATTGCGGTTTAGCATACCGTGATCATCCGCGTTTGTAAATCCGCGAAATCCGCGTCCTGTATTTTATATTTTCCTATCCGACGAAATCATGAAAAACAGTTGCATTTGTTATTTGAAATCTCGTTCACAATGGGTACTTTTGCATTATTAAAGGTATTTGTACAAGCTGGACGTGTTAAACAGTTGACCATTCAAACTCGATATGACCGAATTGATCCTTGAAAAAATAAAGGAACTACCGCTTTTCCAGCAACAGGAGTTGCTGGATTTTGCTGAATATCTGATTCGAAAATATGGCAACATTGAGCCGGAAAAGAAGCGAATGGCTGGCTCTTTGAAAGGATTTTTGATTTATATGGCGGAAGATTTTAATGCGCCTTTGGAAGATTTTAAGGACTATATGGAATGAAAAAATTGCTACTTGACTCGCATACACTCATTTGGTTTTTTGAAGGAGATGATCGTTTACCACAAGCCCTAAAGGCTATGATCGAAGACATAGAAAATGAGATATTTGTAAGTATTGCTTCATTTTGGGAAATTAGCATTAAAAAAAGCCTGGGTAAACTTACCTTGGGCAAGGCTACTCAGGAAATGATCAAGGAATGTGAAAATCAAAATATTATTTTGCTTCCCATCCGTTCGGAAGAACTGGAAGCCTTAGAAGCCCTTCCCTTTTATCATCGAGACCCTTTCGACCGAATGATCATTGTAACAGCCTTATCATATCATCTTGAAGTGTTAAGCGTGGATGCTCAATTTGATGATTATTCCATTGGAAGAATTTGGACTATTTAATCATCGCTCTATTGAGTGAGGGAGCAGCTGGGCCATTTTTGAGACAGGCATTTGTGCTTCTGCCAAAAACGCATTATATTTGCTATGGCTTTCAAACCGTATCCAGAGGGAAGAGGATTGCGACCTTAGGATCGACTTCTACACTTGATATATATTCACTTTCAGACCGTATCCAGAGGGAAGAGGATTGCGACGTAAGGGCGACCACAAGGGTCGCCCTTACAAACCATGCTTCCAGACCGCATTCCAAAGGAAAAAGGATCAACACAACGCTTAGCCCACGGCTTCAACCGTAAGCGGCCTTTTGCCCGAAAAGCGGAACCATTCACACCCAAATCGCCTTATCTTTGTAGGCCAAAGCGCCATCAGCTCATGGAAAGTCCTTCGCAAACCATTACGGGACATAGATATCTATCTGGAAAAACGGCCCGGCTCCTTTCGGCACTGCTTGCGGGTGTGTTGATGTTGGGGTGGGTATTGGTTTACATGCTGCCGGCACCACCTGCCCAGGATCGGGTGAACATGGAAAAATCCTCCGGCCGCAACGGAAAACACGCCAACCGGAAAGCCCGGGAAAGCGCAGAAGAGCAGTATAATAAAGTCAAAGAGGCTTGGCAGCAGATAAAATCCAAACCCAGGAAGTCCTCAGAAGACAAAAAATTACAACAAGAACTGGAGCGCCAAGTAAAACATTGGGAACGAAAAAAGGGTTGGAAAGGCGAAAACCACAGTCAAAAAAATAAAGGCAACTGACATGACGTGTCTCTTCACCATCATCAGTGAATACAAAGGCGGCACGTACGTGCATCAGGTATCCGCCGCCGGCCCTGTCGATGCCTTTGCCGTTTGGGCCGAACAGATGAGCGGCGATACCATTTTTACAGCAGACGAAAAGACGCTGTTTCAAGAGGCGGTAGCATATTCATTGTCAGAAAACAGCTTAGTGGCGTTGGATGGGCTAAGCAACGTTTGGTACGAAGGTTTTTCGCTGGGGGACGACTTGTTTGAAGCTACGCTGGTAGCCACGACCGAAACGACCGCAAGGTCTGGAATGCTATACACCGTTATGGCTGCTTACCGAGGTGGCACCTACGTCAGCCAGCACGAAGCCCCGAACCTGACCCAGGCATGCGAGGCCTGGCAGCAATACATCCAATCGGGTGAGGGCATACCCGATCTGCCACTCAGCGACTTCAATGCTTCGTACCGCGAACGCATGGAGGACCGCCCGCCCACGCCCCTCACCGGCCTGCAGCACGCCTGGTTTTTCTCCGTTTATCTGAACAAGGCATCTGTGCTGGTTAATGTTGTTGAAACGGTTCCGGCTATGCAGTAGGCGAGTTAGCGGGTTGGTCGAGGGAATCCCGGAGCGGGCGGTTATGACGGAATAAGCAGGCGGGTCGATTTTCAACTAACCCAAAAAATCATTACTTTTGTCCGCCAAAGTTCAATCCGGCGCACCATGTCCACCATCATCAACACCCAACTCAAAAACATCAGCGACAGCGACTGGGCGCACCTGAAAGACGCTCACCCGGATGCCACCGTACGGATTGACGTTCAAGACCCGAACGCCGAAATGAACGATGAGGCTTTCTGGGCGGTCGTGGATCAGTTGGACTTTGGCCGAAAAGCAAACACCGATATCCTGGTGCCAGCCATCCATGCATTGAGTCGGTATGATGTACAAGGTGTTTACCGGTTTGAAGACATCCTGACGGAAAAACTGCGCGTATTGGACGGCGAACGTTTTGCCGGGCGCTTGGGATGGGGCACGGATGTGTTTTCAGTGGACGGATTTCTCTACGCCCGCTGTTGTGTGGTTGCCAACGGCCGGGGGTTCTATGAAAAAGTGCTTGCCGATCCTGCCCAAATGCCGGCAACATACACGTTTGAGCCTTTGCTTTCTTTGGCCGAACGGGCGTACCAACTCAAAACCGGACGCGATGATTACGATTATTTGCCCCCACTGAGCTACGAGACCTTTGCAAACAAGACTGGTTGGCCAAATGGTCCGCATTTGGAGGACTTGCTTAGTGGTTAGACTACTGGTCGGCATCAACGGAAAAAAACGAGCGGAAGAAGTCGAACAGGACTACATCGATCAATACGAATCCATGCACGGTCGACGACCGAGAGGAAACCCTCGGAGGGGCGATTAGACCAGAACGCATGACACACCGCTAACCCACGCCCCTCACCGGCCTGCAGCACGCCTGGTTTTTCTCCGTCCATCCAGGGAGGGCATCTGTGCTGGTCCATGGCATTGAAACCATTCCGGCCGTGCAGTGGGTGGGTTAGCGGGTTGGTTGGGGGAATCCCGGAGCGGGCGGGTATGACGGAATAAACCATTGTCCTTCAAGTTTGAAAAAATGTCTTAAGTTCATGCCCAAAAGTGACTCGTATGGACCACGATTTCATCGCCAACGTTCGCCCCATGTTGGAAGACCTCCAGCATTTGTTTGCCCGGCAGGAGTCCGTCTTGCATTACCAGGTCAATGAAATCCTGGCGCGTAACTCAAAAGACATAGAAGCAGTCAATCACCTCATGGATGATTTATTTAACAATATGTTTCATGGCCGCGGCACAGACGATTTCCAACGCTTGAAAGCACATTTGACTTCCCTGGACCCCGATGCTGCTGCTTTTTACCAACGCGAATTTGACGAATGGATGGAATAATCCACGGCATAGGCGCCTACAGAAACACATCCTTGAGCCACCCAACCATCATGAACCTCCTGCCTGAAGATTATCACACGTTCCTCCACGACCTCACTGCCCGCATCCGCAGTGCGCAGTACGAGGCGCTCAAGGCCGTCAATTACCGGCAGTTGGAGCTGTACTGGTATATCGGCGAACAAATTCTGGCCAAACAAAAAACGGCCGGCTGGGGCAAATCGGTGGTGGAGCAGCTATCGAAAGATATCCAGGCTGCATTACCGGGAATTCGAGGGTTTTCCGCCCGCAATCTCTGGATGATGCGGCAGTGGGTAGAAGTCTATTCTAGCAGTGAATTTCTGCAACCATTGGTTGCAGAAATTGGATGGTCCCATCATCAACAGATTCTGAACAAATGTCGGGAAGAACAAGAGCGGGAATTCTATATCCGCATGACCGCCAAATTCGGCTGGACCAAAGACGTGCTGATCCACCAGATCGAAAACAAGACTTACGAGAAATACCTGCTGAACCAAACCAATTTTGATCAAACATTACCGGAACAATACAGACACCAGGCCATACTCGCTGTGAAGGACGAGTACCAGTTCGGGTTCCTCGAACTGGCCGACCAGCACGCCGAACGCGAACTGGAACTGTCTATCGTCCGCCACATTCGTGCTTTCCTTTTCGAGCTGGGCAGTTACTTCTCCTTCATCGGCAACCAGTTCCGGATTGAGGTGGGTGACAAGGAATACTTTGTCGATCTGCTCCTTTTTCACCGCAAGCTGAACTGTTTAGTGGCGATT
This sequence comes from Saprospiraceae bacterium, assembly GCA_049317805.1. Lineage (GTDB taxonomy): Bacteria > Bacteroidota > Bacteroidia > Chitinophagales > Saprospiraceae > M3007. The sequence continues at coordinate 6,700 of JBMOHO010000039.1, read as the reverse complement.
GACCTGAAAGTCGGCGAATTCACACCCGAGATGGCAGGCAAGATGCAGTTCTACCTGAATGCACTGAACGACAAGGTGCGGGAAGACCATGAAAACCCCGCCATCGGCATCATCGTCTGCAAATCGAAAAACCGCATGATCGTGGAATATGCGCTTCGCGACAGCCGGCAACCCATCGGTGTGGCCACGTATACCATTAACGAGCAACTGCCGGAGCAATGGAAAAACCTCTTGCCCTCACCGGAGCAATTGGAAAAACACATCAACCTGATCCGACAACTTGACCAGGAACAGACGTAATCGCTTTTGAGTATGCGCTTCTGGCAATACCCAATTAAGGCCGTCTTATAAGACTTGTACAATGTTCAATGAACATTGTACATTGAACATTTTAATTTTTAAGTTATTAATTTTTAACTTAATAAATATTAAATGTTCAATGACCAATTTTCAATGATCAATGACTTATGAGACAGCCTCTATCACCCGCCAGCGATGCAGCAAGCGTCGTTTTGCCCACCTGCCGGGGCATTTTCAGGCAACCTGCCCAAGGCAACCCGCCGTGCAACCACATCGCCTCTACCCAAACGCAAGCAGCAACTCCCCCCACACAGGCCGCAACAAGCGCAAAACCCGGGCCTTGTTGCGCCTGATGATGTGCTTGTCGGACCATATACGGGGTAACTGCTGCTGAACCAGCGTTTTGTGGGGCTTCAACCCCTGCAAATGCGCCTCCATGCTGTACAACTCGGCATGCAGCTGGGCCGTGTAGAGCCACCGCAGTTCAAGCAGCCGTTCGGTCAGTTGGCCCAGCGCCGCCACGTCGTGTTTGGGGCCGTGCATGTCTTTGTACATGCAAATGCGCACCAGCGTATGCAGCGATTCTTCACAACGGTCGGTTTCCCAGAGGAATGACGCCAGGTCAAGCGTAAAAAACGTGTTGTCGTCTTTCTCGTATACCTCCACGATATGGCGCAGCAATTTTTCAGCCGCCAACGGCCGGTTGATGGCCGCCAGGCTGCGCGCCAGACGCCACTTGATCCACATCTCGTTCCCGTTCCAAAACGGGTTTTGGCGCTGCAACGCCTCATAACACAAAGCCAAACAATCGTGCGGACGCTTGTAGTACATCAGCGCCTGGCTCCGGCGCAGGTAGTAGGTCTCTAAGTCAGAAGGGCGTTCCTGCACCGTGCCAAACGCATCGGTTATGTAATTGATGCCATTCGACAACTGGTCGGGATGCAATTCCTCCGTCAGGGTCAACATTTTACGAAAGGAGTTGGTTTCCCGAAGCGCACGCATGGTGTTCACCACGGTGCCGAAGTGATCATCAGGCCAGTTTTTTTCCATGATCAAATGTGTTTTGCAGGTGATTGCAGCGGCGTTTCCGGATCGATTGTCCACAAATAAACGAAGAAAAATAAAAACATTCCCGAAATTTGAGCCTGTATGGCAAAAAACAACAAAACCGATTCCAATACAGTTAACCCCCGTTTTTACTACGAGAATAAATTAGTGGATGCTGCGCCATTTTTGGAAAAATGGGAGAGACTCACCGGGGCGGATCAACGCATCCTGCGCATCGTGGCCCTCAACTGGATACCCATATCCATGTCGGCCATCACCAAGCTGCACGCCGAGCTGTACACCGGCACGACCCACAGCCTCATTCAAAAAACATGCGATTTGTGCCGCCGCATGGACCTGCTCACCGGCACGGCCGCGCAGTACAAGTGTCCACCGGCGTTCGCACACTGGTTGTGCGAGCACGACGCCGCTGCCAACAACCCCGAGCAGCCGCGCGTTGTGCATGCGTTGCGCAAAGTCTATTTCGGTTTCTGGGAGTTACAGCAGTCCCCCCACGTGTTTCGACGCCTTCGCCTGGCGCGTTACTCGGGCGATGCACAAATGTTCAAGCAGGAATTTGTGTCCATCGAAACAGGCAGCAATGCCTACACGGCCGACACCCTTTTTGCTTTTTGGCTGCCCGATAATGCGTTTGAAGCCAGTGTCGCTCGCTTGCCCAAGGCCATCCTGGCTTACCTGATGGTCCGAAAACTCATGTTGCTCAACATTTTTTTGGATGATCCGGAACCGTATTTGTCCTACGCCTGGCAACACATCGGATTGTTTGAGGGCCCGGAGCGGGAAGAAGCGTTGACCCTTATGGGGCTGTTGTTCCTGTTTCAGGGCGACTATGAGACCCACCGCGCGTGCATGTCGCACATGTCGCCCACCATGGCATTGGGGCAGCAGGCCATCGTGTCGGTGCTTCAGGGGCAGTTTGAACAGGCCCGAGCACAATTCAGCATGTACACCATAGCGCTGCGCAAGGAAAACCGCAGCTACAAATTGGTGGCGGCGGGCTTGCCGGGTTTTTTCCATGGGTTAGCCTTGCTCGAAACCCGCAATCCGGCGCATTTTGACGCCATTCAGCTCCTCATTGAACGCAACAGCAAGCGATTCGACGCAAACAAGCCGCTGTTTGATTACCTCAACGGGGTCATGCTGTACCTGCAAAACGACACCCGATCGGGCAAAGCGCTGTTGGGCACAGCGGAGGAGCTGGGCGAATACGTGTCTATGTACCTCGAATGGTTCCGCATGGCTTGCGCTGCCCTGGTTGATGGAGGCTCTTACAGCGCCTACAATGCTACCGATTACGCGGTACGGCTTCAAGAACTGGGCTACCACCGGGCGGCAGCCGAATTGTGGGCTGCTGCTGAATACGCTGCCGACTGGGATGCGGTGCAAGCCAAACTTACCATAAAACAACCGCCAAGGATAACGCCTGCCGAAGGGCGTCCGTTGTGCGCACTTTTTCCCCGCTCCAGCGCCTGGGAAAACGCCCTGAACGCGTTGGATAACCTGACCGCCCAGACGGTACAAAAATCCACCCGCATCATCTGGTTGGTCAATTTTGAAAAACAAATCCTGGAAGCCCGGGTGCAAACCCTCGGCAAAGCGGGGTGGACCAAAGGGCGTGCTGTAAACCTCGACCGGCTCACCAGCGAACAGTCGGAGTCCATGAGCGACCAGGATAAACTGTTAATTGCGGCCATCAACACTTTTGAGTACGGCTACTACCGCCGTGTACCGAGTGCCGTGTGGAAAATGCTGGTGGGCCATCCGCTCCTGTTTTTGGAAAAATCGCCCGAGGTGGCTGTGCATTTCGAAGCCCGCGAGCCGGTGCTGTTGGTGAGCGAAACCAAAGGCGGGTTTCAGTTGTCGTTTTCCCCGCCCATCAAGCCGGACGAAGGCCTGCAAATCATCAAGGAGTCGCCCACCCGATACCTGCTGGTGCAAACCACCCCCGAGCAAATGCGCATGGCCACTGCCCTGGGCGGCCCCAACCTTTTTGTACCGCAAGAGGGTGCCGAGCGACTCAAAAATACGTTGCATAAAGTGTCGGGGCTGTCTGCTACACAATCGCCTTTTCAAGATGCAAGCCTGCTCGACAGCCTGCCCGAGCGCGCTGCCGACAGCCGCCCGACGGTGCACGTGCTGCCTGTAGGCGATGGCTACCACGTGGAAATATTTGCCAAGCCCTTTGGCGACACCCCGCCGTACTGTCTGCCAGGTAAAGGCGAGCCCGTAATGGTGGCCGTGGTGGAAGGCGTCAAAATGCGCACCCTGCGCGACCTCCGCGCCGAAACAGCCAACACCAAAGCGCTCATCAAACAATTGGATACCCTGCGCGAAACGGGCAGCACCAAAGGACTATGGGTGCTGCCGGACATCGAGAGCTGCCTGCGCTTTTTAGCCGAAATACAGCCCATAGTTGCTGAGGGCAATGCCCGCCTGGAGTGGCCCAAAGGGGAAAAATTTCGCATGTCCGTACTGCCCGGATTAGACCGGCTCCAGCTGTCGGTGCGCAGCAAAAACCACTGGTTTGAAGTGGAAGGCCACCTTGAAATGGAAGAAGGGCGCGTGCTTCAGTTGCAAGAGCTGCTGTACCTGAGCGAGCAACAAAAAAGCCCGTTTGTAGAACTGGAGCCAGGGCGTTTCTTTGCCCTCACCGCAAGCCTGCGCAAGCAATTGGCCGAAGTGTCGGGATTGTTACAGGCGGGCCGAAAAGCCAAAGGCCCCATGCAACTGCACCCGCTGGCGGCACCTGCGCTGCAATCCCTGGTGGCTGCGGCACCCCTGGCACAGACAGACGAGGCGTTTACACAAAGTGTCAAGCGCCTCGAAAAGGCGTTTAAGCAAAAATTTCCCATCCCCAAAAACTTCAATGCGGAGTTGCGCCCTTACCAAACGGAAGGGTTTCAATGGCTTCACCGCATGGCTGCCTGGGGCGTGGGCGCGTGTCTGGCCGACGACATGGGCCTCGGCAAAACCATTCAGGCCCTGGCTTTCCTCACCGACCGTGCCGCGCTGGGGCCCGCCCTTGTGGTGGCCCCCTCCAGCGTGTGCGGCAACTGGGCTGCCGAAACCACCAAATTTGCACCGGCACTGCGCCCCATCCTTTTTGGCGAGGGCGACCGCGCCAGCACCATCGAACAACTCACTGCGGGCGACTTGCTCATCGTGACCTACGACCTCTTGGCCCGCGAACGCGCGCTGTTCGCAGCGCCACAATGGGCTACCGTGATCCTTGATGAGGCGCAGGCCATCAAAAACCGGCAAACCAAACGGTCCGAAGCGGTCATGGAGCTTCAGGCCGGTTTCCGGCTGCTCATGAGCGGCACGCCCATCGAAAACCGGCTCAGCGAGTTGTGGAACCTTTTCCAGTTCATCAACCCCGGCTTGCTGGGCAGCGAAGAAGTGTTCAACGAGCGCTTTGCCCTGCCTATTGAAAAAAACAAAGACCCTTTGAAGAGCGAACAACTCCGCAAATTGGTCAAACCATTTATCCTGCGCCGCCGCAAAGACGAGGTGCTGCGGGAACTGCCCGCCAAAACCGAAATCATGCTCAAGGTGCCCCTCAGCCCGGAGGAACGCGCATTTTATGAAGCACTGCGCCGCAATGCCCTCATGAACCTCGAGGCGGGTACCGATGCCCCCGCAGGCGAAAAACACCTGAAAATATTGGCCGAAATCATGCGCCTGCGCCGTGCTGCCTGCCACCCGCGCCTTGCCGACCCCAACGCCGCACCGAGCAGCAGCGCCAAACTAACTGCTTTTGCCGAATTGGTGGACGAATTGCTCCAAAACGGACACAAAGCGCTGGTGTTTAGCCAGTTTGTCGGGCATTTGGACATCCTGTGCAAACACCTCGACGAACGCAAAATCACGTATCAGTACCTCGACGGCCAAACGCCTGCGCCCACCCGCCGCAAACGCATCGACGCGTTCCAGTCGGGCGAAGGCGATCTGTTCCTCATCAGCCTCAAAGCGGGCGGTGTGGGCCTCAACCTCACGGCAGCAGACTACGTGATCCACATGGATCCCTGGTGGAACCCCGCTGTGGAAGACCAGGCCACCGACCGCGCCCACCGCATCGGACAAGACAAACCGGTCACCGTGTACCGCATCGTCACGGAAAATACCATTGAAGAAAAAATCATCCGCCTCCACGAACAAAAGCGCGACCTGGCCGACGCCCTCCTGGCGGGCACCAATGAAAGCGCCCGCATGTCGGCAGAAGACTTGATGGCCTTGCTGCGGTCTGAAGGCTAAGGGTTTTTACATGCCGTGTTCCACCAAATACCGCTCTGCATCCAAAGCAGCCATGCAACCGGTGCCTGCTGCGGTCACGGCCTGGCGGTACACCTTGTCCTGTGCGTCGCCGGAGGCAAACACGCCTGGTACATTGGTGTAGGTGGTTCCAGGTTTGGTGAGGATGTATCCCGTATCATCCAGAGACAGCCAATCTTTAAACGGGTCTGTATTGGGCTGGTGTCCGATGGCCACAAAAAAGCCGAGTGCCGGTATCACGCTGGTCTCGCCCGTTTTGTTGTTGCGGATGCGGACGCCTTCCACGGCGTCGGTGCCAAGCACTTCTTCGGCTTCGGTGTTCCAGTGCACGATCAGGTTGGGCGTGTTGAGTACGCGCTCCTGCATGATTTTGGAGGCCCGCATTTCGCCACGGCGTACCAACAGGTGCACCGTGCTGCATATTTTGGCCAGGTAGGTGCTCTCTTCGGCAGCGGTGTCACCTCCGCCTACAATTACGACCTCCTGTTTGCGGAAGAAAAAGCCGTCGCACACGGCGCAGGCCGACACCCCGTGGTTTTGCAGGCGGTCTTCGCCCGGAATGCCCAGCCATTTGGCGCTGGCACCGGTGGCTATGATGACAGCCGGTGCGTGTATTTCATGGTCGCGGTCGGTCCAAACTTTGTGTATCGGCCCGGAAAAGTCTACCCGGGTGATCATGTCGTATCGAATATCGGTATCGAAACGCTCGGCTTGTTTTTTGAAGTCTTCCATCATCTCAGGACCCATGCGGCCCTCGGGATAGCCGGGGTAGTTTTCCACATCGTTGGTGATCATGAGCTGGCCGCCGGGTTGCGGGCCGGTGTACATCACGGGTTTCAAACCGGCACGTGCGGCATAAATGGCGGCGGTGTATCCGGCCGGGCCGGCACCGATGATCAGGCATTTTACTTGTTCCATAGCGTTGCAAATATATAAGGGGCGAAGATAACCCCTAAAGCGCCTTTATAGTTTACGTCCTGCCGCATTTGCATGCTTCACAAACGGGCAAACTGGTAAAAAGTACTAAAAAATGTCAAATTAATTTGACGCAGCAGCGGGT